>NZ_JBVJMN010000011.1:0-152930 GCF_055584185.1 Streptomyces sp. NPDC104202
GGGGGGCTTTCCCCCCCCCCCGCCGGGGGCGTTTCTCCCGGGGGGGGTCGGGGGGGGGGGCGGGGGGGGGTGTCGTCCCCCCCCCCCCCCCCCCCGCCGAGCAGGGACCCGGCGAGGGTGAGGGAAGCGACGGTACGTCGCAGGGTGGTGTTCACGCCCGGAGGAACGTCCGGGCACCTGAGCGGTCACGGCACCGCACCCGGATGCGGTGCCGTTCGTGTGACGGAGCCCCCCGGGGCGGTGGAAGGCCCCGGAGGATGCGAGCCGCCGGCGGACGCGCCGCCGGCGGACGGCGCGTCAGCCGGCGGTGACGGAGGCCAGGTAGGCGGACGTCTTCTCCGGGTCGAAGAAGAAGTTCTCGAAGTCGGAGGGGTCGTTGAAGCCGTTGGCGAAGCGGTCCGCGACGGGCTGGAGCCCGCCGGCCGCGCCGAGGAGGTGGAGGACGTGCTCCGGCGGCGGGGCCAGCATGGCGTTGGTCCACTTGGTGACGTGCTGGGCCGTCTGCCAGTAGCGGTCGAACGCGCCCCGCATCCACTCCTCGTCGAAGGGCCGGTCGCCCTGCTCGACGATGGCGGCGAGGTAGGCGGCGGCGCACTTGGAGGCCGAGTTGGAGCCCTGGCCGGTGATGGGGTCGTTGGCGACGACGACGTCGGCGACGCCGAGGACCAGACCGCCGCCGGGGAGCCGGCCGACGGGGTTGCGGACGGTCGGCGCGTACCGGCCGGCGAGGGTGCCGCCGGCGTCGGTCAGCTCGACCTTGGTGGCGCGCGCGTACTCCCAGGGGGTGAAGCGCTCCATCAGCTCCAGCGTCAGCGCGAGGTGCTCGGAGGGGTCCTTCACGCCCTGGAAGGCGTCGAGCGGGCCGCCGGGGACGCCCTCCCAGAAGAGGATGTCGGCGCGGCCGCCGGTGGTGAGGGTCGGCATGACGAAGAGCTCGCCGACGCCGGGGACCACGTTGCAGCGGACCGCGTCGAAGTCGGGGTGCTCGGGGCGCGGGCCGAGGCCGTGGACGTAGCTGACGGCCAGGGCGCGCTGCGGCTCGCTGTAGGGCGAACGGGAGGCGTCGCGGCCGAACATGGAGACCAGTTCGCCCTTGCCGGCGGCGACGAGCACCAGGTCGTAGCTGCGGGAGAAGTAGTCGAGGTCGCCGACGGCCACGCCGTGGATGACCAGCTGGCCGCCGCGCTGGACGAAGGTGTCCATCCAGCCGGCCATCTTCACGCGCTGGTCGACGGACTGGGCGAACCCGTCGAGCTTCCCGACCCAGTCGATCACGCGGGCGGAGTCGGGGCCGGCGACGGAGACGCCGAGGCCCTCGATGCGGGGCGCCTGGGACTCCCAGAAGTCGAGACCGAGGTCGCGCTCGTGCTGGAGCGCGGTGTGGAACATGCACTGGGTGGACATGACGCGGCCGGACCGGATCTCGTCCGCCGTCCGGTTCGACATGAGGGTGACCTCGTACCCCTGGGACTGGAGGCCGAGGGCGAGCTGGAGGCCGGACTGTCCGGCGCCGACTATGAGTATCTTCCGCATGGGTGGTGCTCCTGGCGACTGTGTGCGAGGGGGAGGCTATTCGGGGGTGGCTTCGAGCGCGTGCGCGACCATCGCGAGCAGGCTCTCGACGACGCTGTAGCGCTTGCGCGCGTCCATGATCACCACGGGTACGTGCGGAGGGACGGTCAGGGCCTCCCTGACGTCCTCCACCTCGAACACCTCGGTTCCCTCGAAGTGGTTGACGGCCACGATGTACGGAAGTCCACAGCTCTCGAAGTAGTCAAGGGCCGGGAAGCAGTCGGTGAGCCGCCGGGTGTCGGCGAGCACGATCGCGCCGATCGCGCCGCGCACCAGGTCGTCCCACATGAACCAGAAGCGCTGCTGCCCCGGAGTGCCGAAGACGTAGAGCACCAGGTCGTTGTCGAGCGTGATGCGGCCGAAGTCCATCGCGACCGTGGTCGTGAGCTTGTCGGGCGTGGCCGTGAGGTCGTCGGTCTCCTCGCTCGCCCGGGTCATCAGCGCCTCGGTCTGGAGCGGGGTGATCTCCGAGACCGCGCGGACGAAGGTGGTCTTGCCCACGCCGAAGCCGCCCGCGACCACGATCTTCGTGGCTATCGGGGCGCGCGTGTGGTCCAGCTGCCAGTCCTGGGCACCGTCCTCGGCGTCCGGGACGGGGGTGTCCGGAGCGGGGGTGTCCGGGGCGAGAGAACCGGTCCCCGGCTGTGCGGGAATGGCCGCGGCGGCCGGTGATTCGGAGACGGCGGAGGCGTCAGAGACGACGGAGTCCACTCAGCACCCTTTCGAGGAGCGCGCGGTCGGGCTGGCCGGTGCCGTGACCGGTCCCGTACACACGGATCTTTCCCTGGTCGGCCAGGTCGCTGAGCAGCACCCGGACGACCCCCAACGGCATCTTGAGGAGCGCCGAGATCTCCGCGACCGTCCGCATCCGGCGGCAGATCTCGACGATGGCCCGCATCTCCGGCATCAGCCCGCGGGCGGCGGGCCCGCCGTCGGTCAGGACCTTGCGGGCGGCGGGCGCTTCGAGCGCCGCCACGAAGGTCTCGACGAGCAGGATGTGTCCGAAGCGGGTCCGGCCGCCGGTCAGCGAGTAGGGGCGCACCCGCGCGGGGCGCCGGCCCTCTCCCCGTACCGGCAGCTTGTGGAGGTACGAGGCGGACGTCACTGGGGGCTCTCCATCGATTTGCGCAGCTCGCTGCGGACTTCGGGGGTGAGTACGTGCCCGGCGCGGCCCACGAAGAGCGCCATGTGGTACGCCACGACGCTCATGTCGCAGTCGGGCGTGGCGTGCACGCCGAGCAGCGAGCCGTCGCTGATCGACATCACGAAGACGCTGCCGTCCTCCATCGCGACCATCGTCTGCTTGACCCCGCCGCCGTCCATCAGGCGGGCGGCGCCGATGGTGAGGCTGCCGATGCCGGAGACGATCGTGGCCAGGTCCGCGCTGGAGCCGCGGGGTCCGCCTGGGCGGACCGGCTCACCGGTGACCGTCGTGGCCTGCTGGACAGCGGGGTCGGACGACAGCAGCAGCAGCCCGTCGGAGGAGACGACGGCGACCGAGCGGACGCCGGGCACCTCCTCGACCAGATTGCCCAGCAGCCATTGCAGGTTGCGGGCCTCCGTGCTCAGTCCGAACGTTCCCGTCGCGGTCAACTGCGTGCCTCCTCGCCTGAGTCCCCCGTCATCTCCTCTGTACGTGCAGTCCTTACGGCCTCACTCCGCGCCGTGTCCATCCGCTCCGTGCCCAACTCGGCCTCCACGTCACGCCGTCCGGCCTTGGCTCCCTGGTGGAAGCCACCGAGGCGCCTCCGCAGGGCCTCGGCGTCCACACCGCTCTTACGGGTGGTGGCGGTGGCGTCGGGCTGACGCACCACCTGCGGGGTGCGCTTGGGCAGGCCCTTGTCGGTGACCCTCTCCCACTGCGCGGGGCGGGGCCCGGGAACCGCCGGGTCGGCGGCCGGCACGGGGGCGGTGACCGGTCCGGGGTCGGAGGGGGCCTGGGGGTCCACGGCGTGGGCGGGCCCGGTGTCCTCGGCCGCGCGCTCGTGGGCGTCCGGCTCCGGCGGCGGGTCGGGCAGCCGGACCTGGAGCGTGGTCTCGGAGACGGACTCCCCGAGGGGAGCGGTCCCGGTGTCGTACCCCGGCTCGGGCGCGGGCTCGGGGGCGTGCTCCGGCTCGTACCGGACCTCGGGCTCGGGGGCGTACGCGGCCTCGGGCTCGGGCGTGTACGCGGCCTCGGGGGCGTACTCCGTGGCGGGCTGCGGCTCCGGCTCCGGGGCGTACGCCGGCTCGGGAGCGACGTCCGTCTGCGGCTCGGGGGCGTACGCGGGCCCGGGCGCGGGCTCCGGGGCACGGGTGACGGTCTCGCCGGCCACCTCGGCGGCGAGGACGGCGCGCTCGGCGGCCTCGACGAGGGGGTCGCGGGTGCGGGACGGCAGGGTGTTGGAGTTGGCCTCGGCCACCGAGCCGGGGAGCTGGATGGCGGGCGCGGCGCCCGCGACCCGCACGGGGTGCGAGACGGTGGCCGGGGGCGCGGCGGGGAGCAGCGGGAGCGGGAGGACGACGACGGCGGTCGTGCCGCCCGGCTGCTGCTCGCGGAGCTCGACGCGGACGCCGTGGCGGGCGGCCAGGAGGGCGATGACGCGCATGCCGAGACCCTCGCCGTCGAAGGCGTCCGGGTCGGCGTCGGCGAGCCGGGCGTTGAGCTCGGCGCACCGGTGGGCGGTCATGCCGATGCCGGAGTCCTGCACGGAGAGCATCACCTCGCCGCTCTCCAGGAGCCAGCCGGAGAGCTGGACCTCGGCGTCCGGCGGCGAGAAGGAGGTGGCGTTCTCCAGGAGTTCCGCGACGAGGTGGCTCAGGTCGTCCGCGGCGAAGCCGGCGACCTGGGCGTGCGGCGGGAGGGACTGGATGGTGACCCGCTCGTAGCGCTCGATCTCGCTGACGGCGGCGCGCAGGACGTCGACCAGCGGGACGGGCCCGGCGTGGCCGTGGACGTGCTCGTGGCCGGCGAGGACCAGCAGGTTCTCGCTGTGGCGGCGCATGACGGTGGCCATGTGGTCGAGCTTGAAGAGGGTGCCGAGGCGGTCCGGGTCCTGCTCGCGCTCCTCCAGCTTCTCGATGACGCCGAGCTGGCGCTCGACGAGCCCGAGGCTGCGCAGCGAGAGGTTGACGAAGGTGTGGTGGACCGTGGTGCGGAGCCGTTCGAGCTCGGCGGTGAGGAGGGCGACGCGGCCCTGGAGCTCGGCGCGCTGGGCGGCGAGCTCGGCGCCGACGGCCTCCTTGGCCTCGGCCAGGTCGGCCCGCTCGTCGGTGAGCCGCTCGGTGTGGGCGGCGAGGCCGGAGAGCTTGCCGTGGAGGCCGTTGAGGGAGCGGACGACCTGGGCGAACTCGTCGTTGCGGCCGGTGAAGCGGACCGGCTCCTCGGTGTGCGGCGCGGGGGCGGCGGCGAGCCGGGCGGCGCCGATGCGCAGGACGGCGAGCGGGCGCGTGAGGGTGCGGGCGACGTAGGTGGAGATGCCGATCGCGAGGAGGAGGCAGCCGCCGAGGTAGGCGATGCGCAGTTCGAGGGCGGTGACGTCGTCGTCGCGGAGCGCGGCGAGCCGCTCGACGCGCTCGGCGGAGAGGGCGGACTCGACGCCGCGCATCTGCTCGACGCGGGCGGAGAGGGCGGCGTCCAGGGCGGCCGGGTCGGTCTCGCGCTCGGACTCGCTCAGCCGGGGCTGGTCGGTGAGGGCGGACAGGGAGCGCTCGGCGCTCTTGACGTCGGGTCCGGTGACGGTGGCGGCGAGGGAGTCGCGGGCGGCGGACCCGGCGGCCTGGTCGAAGTCGCCGAGCGCGGCGAGTTCGCGGACGCGGGCCTGCTGGGCGGCGGCGCTGAGGGCGTCGCGGGCGCGCTCGGCCTCGGCGGCGCCCTCGGGCACGTCGGGGACGTAGGTGCCCGTGTCGGAGTCGTAGTGGACCTCGCCGGTGGGCTTGGGCTGCGGCACGGAGAGCGCGGCCACGAGCAGGCCGCGGCTGGCGGAGGCCTGTTCCACGGCGCGGCCGAGGGCGGCGGGGGCGCGGGTGGCCTCGGTCAGCGAGGTGTCGGCGGCGCGGGCGGGGGTCTTGTCGGCGAGCTCGTCGGCGAGGGCCTGGAGCTTGCCGATGACGTCCGAGTACGCCTTGTGGGCCTCCAGGGCGGTGCCCTTGCCGGTGAGGGCGGCACGGCGGAGGGACGGGACGCCGGCGAGGTCGCGGCGGAGCTCGGCGCCGGCGACGGGCCTGATCTCGTCGATCTGGCGGTCGACCCGGCCGGACCGGGCGTCGGTGATCTGGCGCCGGTCCTCGGCGTCGCCGGTCTGGGCGTCGCGGCCGGCGGCGACGTAGGCGACGATCTCGTCGCGCTCGTCGGCGAGGGAGTGCGCCAGGGTGACGGCCTGCCGGTCGAGTTCGGCGAGGGTGACCAGGCGCTGGGAGTCGGTCAGCTCGGCGGAGGCGGCGAGGACCGCGGGCGCTCCGGCGGCGAGGACGGTGACGCCGACGAGGGCGACGCCGGCGACGAGGCGGTTGCGGACGCGCTTGGTACGGCCGGCGGGGGGCTGGGGCTGCGTCTGCGCGGGGGACGCCGGGGTCCCGCCGGGGGTCGGCTCCGCACCGGGGGCCTGGCTCCGCGTGCCGTTGTTGCTCCGAGGCCGCTTCTTCTGCACCGGTGCTCGCATTCTTGACTCGTCCGCCCACAAAGCAGAGGTGACGACCGGTCACATGGAGCGCCCCCACCCCTGGTACGGCTTCCGACCATTCCAGCGCTTCTGGGAAGGGGGCGCGCATCGGCCGCTCCGCCACCCGAACGAGTGAACAACACTCATGAGTTGGCGAACAACTTCCCCGGGCGGTCCCGCCGGGGGCCGACGGGGCCCCGGTTGGATCTTCCGGGCGGGCTTTGGCAGGATGCCCGCCTGCAGCTCCGCGGAGGCGTCCGCCCCCTCCTTCCCGGCCCGGCCGACCCGTTGGTACAGGCCATTTCAGGTCATATGCAGGTCCCGTGAAGGAGTACGGGAAGCGGTGGTTCCGGGGCGGGCACACTGGAGCCCATGCGCAGCGACGTCGCCTCCCTCCCCGGCAGCCCCGAACGCCCCAACGAGGACTGGGCGGCCGCCGTCCTGCCCGCCGCGGGACGCGGGGGAACCGTCGTCGTGCTCGACGGCGTCACACCCCCGGCCGGGGATGACGGTTGTGTGCACACGGTGCCGTGGTTCACGGCGCGCCTCGGCGGGGCTTTGACCGAACTGTCCGCTTCCCGGCCGGACATGTCCCTGTCCGAGATCCTGTCGCGGGCAATCCGGCGCACCGCGGACGCCCATCGGGACACCTGTGACCTTTCTCACGTGCGCACGCCTCAGGCGACGGTGGTCCTCGCGCGGTGGGACGCGGACGTGGTCGAGCATCTCGTGCTGTCCGACTCGGTGCTGCTCCTGGAGGCGCCGGACGGCTCGGTCCGCGCCGTGCTCGACGACCGGCTCGACCGGGTGCCGGACGAGGTCCGGCGCTCCCTCGCGGCGACGGACCGGCTGCGGAACCGGGAGGGCGGCTTCTTCACCGCGGCGGCCGATCCGGCGGTCGCGGAGCGGGCCGTGACCGGCTCGACCCCCCGCGCGCGGGTGCGGTCGCTGGCGGCGCTCACGGACGGGGCGTCCCGCTGGGTGGAGCTGTTCGGCGCGGGCGACTGGGCGGAGTGCCTCGGCGTCCTGCGCGGGGAGGGGCCGTCGGGGCTGCTGTGCCGGGTGCGGAGCCTGGAGGCCGGGGACGCGGCGGCGGGCGGGACGCACCGGTGGAAGATCCACGACGACGCGACGGCGGTCTACGCGGAGCCGGGCGAGGGCTGAGCACCCGCCCCTCCGCCCGCCCGCGGGATCCCGTGGGCGGGGCGAGCCCGCGGGATCCCGTGGGCGGGGCGAGCCCGCGGGATCCCGTGGGCGGGGCGAGCCCGCGGGATCCCGTGGGCGGGGCGAGCGCGCGGGCGCCGGCGGTCAGCCCTCCGAGCGGACGTTGAAGTGGTGGAGCAGCCGGGCCAGTTCGGCGACCTCGGCACGGTCCCAGTCGACGAGCTTGCGGACGTACCGCTCGCGCCGGGCGTCCCGCACGTGGCGGAAGCGGTCGCGTCCCTCCTCGGTGAGGCGGACGAGGGAGGCGCGGCCGTCGGCCGGGTCGGGGTCCCGGACGACGAGGCCGAGCATCTCCAGGGCGCGCAGCTGGCGGCTCATCGTCGCCTTGCCGACCCCGAAGTACCCGGCGAGTTCGGTGGCCCGCTGGGGTCCGGCGTCGTCGAGCCGGACGAACAGGCCGTACGCGGCCGGCTCCAGCTCCGGGTGGACCTCTCGCGCCATCTCGCCGGACTGCGCCCGGGCGCGGCGCAGAAAGACGGCCAGTTCGCGTTCGAGGGCGAGGAACTCGGGGTCCACGCCGACGGGCGCGGGGACCGGGGCGCGGCCGGGCCGGTCGTCGCCGGCCGGGGGCGGGGCGGCCGTGGCGCGGCCTCCGGCCGCCGGGGTGCCGGTGCGGCCGTCGTCCGGGGCCGGCCCTTCGCTTCCCGTACCGCTTGTGTGCACGTCGGCACCTCCCACGCGTTCTCCGGCGGCCGCCCGGTGGTCCGGCCGCCGGTTTCCGGCCGCTGAAAGTTTCTTCCCGCCGCGGCCATCTCCGCAGCTCCTCCAGTATTTCGCAGGAGTAGACCAACGGCGGCATCCGGGGGCCCTTCCCCGGGTGGGTCTACGTGCGTAGCGTCGTTCCCGGCGCCAGGATGACATGTCCACACCATGCGTCATCGGCACCGTGCGCCCCCACCCCCAGCAGCTCCCCCCACCGAGCCTTTCGGAGGCACGCAATGCGTGTGCACAGATCCGGAACGACCCTGGCCGGCGCCGCCCTGGCGGCCCTGGCCCTGCTCCTGCCCCTCGCCGGTCCCGCCGGCGCCGCACAGGACCCGGGCGCCCGGGCCGTCCCCGCGCGCGGCTCCGCCTTCATGGGCATGGGCGTGATCGCCCACGACGGCGCGGGCGCCGGGCCCGCCGGCGGCGCGGCCCTGGCCGCCCAGACCGAGGGCGTCGACGTCTCCAGCCACAACGGCAACGTGGCCTGGTCCACCCTGTGGAACAGCGGCGTCAAGTGGGCCTACGTGAAGGCCACGGAGGGCACGTACTACAAGAACACCTCGTTCGACCAGCAGTACACCGGCTCCTACAACGTGGGGATGATCCGGGGGACGTACCACTTCGCCACCCCGGACACGACGGGCGGCGCCGCGCAGGCCGACTACTTCGTGAACAACGGCGGCGGCTGGTCGAAGGACGGCAGGACCCTGCCCGGCGTCCTCGACATCGAGTGGAACCCGTACGGGGCGGCCTGCTACGGCAAGACCGCGTCCGGCATGGTCACGTGGATCCGGGACTTCGTGAACCGCTACCGGACCCGCACCGGACGCGACCCGGTCATCTACACCGCCACGAGCTGGTGGAAGCAGTGCACCGGCAACTCCTCCGCGTTCGCCTCCACCAACCCGCTGTGGATCGCGCGGTACGCCTCCACGGTCGGTGAACTCCCGGCCGGCTGGGCCTACCAGACGATCTGGCAGTACACCTCGTCCGGACCGACGGTCGGGGACCACAACCACTTCAATGGCGACTACTCGCGCGTACAGGCGCTCGCCAACGGCTGACCTGCCGCTCCGCGAGGACGCACGGGCCGTGGCGGCCCCCCGGGTGTGCGGCACCCCGGGGGGCCGCCACGGCTTTTTCCACCCACCCCCTTGCCCATTGGTATGGACCAATGCGAGGCTCTGTGCCGGTCGCCCGGAAGGCAACTTCCGTGTGCCCGGCGCGCGTTGCTCGTCCCGTACTCCCCCACGCACGAGAGAGAGCCCCCGCATGGCCTCCCACCGCCGCACCACCACCGTGGCCGCCGCCACCCTGTCCGCCGCCGCGCTCGTCGGCCTCACCCCCACGGCGGCCGGCGCCCACGGAGCCGTCTTCAACCCGGTCAGCCGGGTGGCCTCCTGCTACGCCGAGGGCCCCGAGACGCCCAAGTCCCAGGTCTGCAAGGACCTCGTCGCCGACTCCGGCACCCAGCCGCTCTACGACTGGAACGAGGTCAACATCGCCAACGCCGACGGGCAGCACCGGACGATCATCCCGGACGGCAAGCTCTGCTCGGCGAACCGCGCCAAGTACCGGGCCCTGGACTGGGCCCGCACCGACTGGCCGGCCACCGCCGTCGCCGCCGGCTCCTTCGACTTCAAGGTCCGGGTGACCGCCCCCCACGCGGGCACCATGACCCTCTACATCACGAAGCCCGGCTTCGACCCGACGCAGCCCCTCAAGTGGTCGGACCTGGACGCGACCCCCGTCGCCGTCTTCCCGACCACCCGCACCTCGACCGAGGGCTACTACCAGTTCACCGGCAACCTGCCGGCCCGCACCGGCCGCCACATCGTCTACCAGGTGTGGCAGCGCAACGACAGCCCCGAGGCCTTCTACAGCTGCTCGGACGTCACCTTCGGCGCCGCGGCGGCCACGGCCGGCACGACGCAGGCCAAGGCCCCGAGCGAGGCGAAGATCGCGGCCGGGGCCGAGCTCTCCACCGTGAGCCACGCGGGCCACGGCGGCGACGAGCAGCCGCCGGCGCTCTCCTCCGAGGCCGCCGGAGCCCCCTCCTCGCCGCTCCCCCTGGCCCTGGGCGGCGCGGGCGCCGTCGCCGCCTTCGCGGCCGGCAGCCTGCTCCTGGGCCGCCGCCGGAACCCGTCCGCCTCCTGACGGCGGCACCGTCCGGCTCCCGACGCCCCGCGGCACCCCGGGGAGCCGGACACCGGCCGCCCCAGGGGGGCTTGCCGAGCCCGGCGCGAGCGGCGAGACACCCCCTGGCCGTCCCTTCCCGAGGGACGGCCTAGGAGCCGGACGAACCGAGCGGGAAGAGGGCCGTGAGCCGGGGCAGGGCCAACCCCTCCGGCCTGGTCCCCCGGGTCACCCCGTCCTCTTCCCGCTCCTCCCGGTCCTCGCGCTCCTGCTCCAGCTCCTCGACGGCGTCGAGGAACTCCTCGCCCTCGTCGTCCTCCTGACCGGTCAGCTCGTCGTAGGCGTCCTGGGCGACGTAGTCGAGCTCCTCCCACTCGGGCCACTCGTCGTCGTCCCAGACGTCGTGGTGCCGGCCCACCAGCGCCCGGACGCCGGGCACGTCGGCCAGCGCGTCCGGGTCGGCGAGCACCGACTCGTAGACCTTGCGCCCCTGGCCCACCAGCCAGAGCGTGAAGTAGTGGAAGCCGTCGTCGCTGCAGGCACCGCCCTCGACCCGGTTCGCCGCCCGCCACATCACGCGCGTGTCGGCGGCCTCGCACGCCTCCTCCAGCCGGACCTGGAACTCCACGCTCTCGGCCGCCGGGCGCCGCAGCAGCTCCGTCCGCAGCCACTCCAGCCGCTCGTCCCGTTCCCCGGTCCGGCGGCCCAACTCGTCGATGAGAGCCCAGAAGGCGTCGTCGTTCATGTGTACGAGCATGACAGCCCTCACCGACATCCGGATACGCCGGACCGGGGTGCCCCGCGGGGCACCCCGGTCCGGACGCGGAGCTACGCGGCGCGCCGCCGCGCGGGGGTCACGCGGCCACGCCCACCGGCACGGCCGCCGGGGCGAGCGCGATCTCCAGGACCTGCCGGACGTCCGTCACCGGGTGGACCTCCAGCTTCTCCAGGATCTCGGCCGGGACGTCGTCCAGGTCGGCCTCGTTCCGCTTGGGGATCACCACGGTGGTGATGCCCGCCCGGTGCGCGGCGAGGAGCTTCTGCTTCACCCCGCCGATCGGGAGCACCCGGCCGGTGAGGGAGACCTCGCCGGTCATGGCGACGTCGGTGCGGACCAGTCGGCCGCTCAGCAGGGACGCCAGCGCGGTCGTCATGGTGACGCCCGCGCTCGGGCCGTCCTTCGGCACCGCGCCCGCCGGGAAGTGGATGTGCACGCCCCGGTCCTTGAGGCCGGTGACGGGCAGTTCCAGCTCCGCGCCGTGCGAGCGGAGGAAGGAGAGCGCGATCTGCGCCGACTCCTTCATCACGTCGCCCAGCTGACCGGTGAGGGTCAGCCCGGCGGCGCCGGTCTCCGGGTCGGCGAGGGAGGCCTCGACGAAGAGCACGTCGCCGCCCGCGCCCGTGACCGCGAGCCCGGTGGCGACGCCCGGCACCGCCGTGCGCCGCTCGGCCGGGTCCTGGGCCGACTCCGGCACGTGGTGCGGGCGCCCGATGAGCTCCCTCAGGTCCTCGGGTCCGACCGTGAACGGCAGCGCGCGGTCGCCCAGTTCGTGCTGGGCGGCGATCTTCCTCAGCAGCCGGGCGATCGACCGCTCCAGGGTGCGCACGCCCGCCTCGCGGGTGTACTCGCCGGCCAGCTTCCGCAGGGCCCCGTCCGCCAGGACGACCTCGCCGGGCTCCAGGCCGGCGCGCTCCAGCTGGCGCGGGAGCAGGTGGTCGCGGGCGATGACGACCTTCTCGTCCTCGGTGTAGCCGTCGAGCCTGACCAGCTCCATGCGGTCGAGGAGGGCCTCGGGGATGGCTTCGAGGACGTTGGCCGTGGCCAGGAAGACCACGTCGGAGAGGTCGAGTTCAACCTCCAGGTAGTGGTCGCGGAAGGTGTGGTTCTGCGCCGGGTCGAGGACTTCCAGGAGGGCGGCCGCCGGGTCGCCCCGGAAGTCGGAGCCGACCTTGTCGATCTCGTCGAGCAGGACGACCGGGTTCATGGTCCCGGCCTCCTTGATCGCCCGGACGATCCGGCCGGGCAGGGCGCCGACGTAGGTCCGGCGGTGGCCGCGGATCTCGGCCTCGTCCCGGACGCCGCCGAGGGCGACCCGGACGAACTCGCGTCCCATCGCGTGCGCGACGGACTCGCCGAGGGAGGTCTTGCCGACCCCGGGCGGGCCGACGAGGGCGAGCACGGCGCCGCCGCGGCGGCCGCCGACGACGCCGAGACCCCGGTCGGAGCGCCGCTTGCGCACGGCGAGGTACTCGGTGATGCGCTCCTTCACGTCGTCGAGGCCGGCGTGCTCGGCGTCGAGGACGGCCCGGGCACCGCGGATGTCGTAGCGGTCCTCGGTCCGCTCGTTCCAGGGCAGTTCGAGGACGGTGTCGAGCCAGGTGCGGATCCAGGAGCCCTCCGGGGACTGGTCACTGGACCGCTCCAGCTTCTCGACCTCCTTGAGGGCGGCCTCGCGGACCTTCTCGGGCAGGTCGGCGGCCTCCACGCGGGCGCGGTAGTCGTCGGACTCGTCGCCCTCGGCCTCGCCGTTGAGGTCGCGGAGTTCCTTGCGGACGGCGTCGAGCTGGCGGCGGAGCAGGAACTCGCGCTGCTGCTTGTCGACGCCCTCCTGGACGTCCTTGGCGATGGTCTCGGCGACGTCCTGCTCGGCGAGGTGCTCGCGAAGCTGGGCGGTGGCGAGGCGGAGGCGGGCGACCGGGTCGGCCGTCTCCAGGAGCGCGACCTTCTGCTCGACGGTGAGGAAGGGCGAGTAGCCGGAGTTGTCGGCGAGGGCGCCGACGCCGTCGATCTGCTGGACGCGGTCGACGACCTGCCAGGCGCCGCGCTTCTTCAGCCAGCTGGTGGCGAGCGCCTTGTACTCCTTGACCAGTTCGGTCACGGAGCCGGGCAGCGGGTCGGGCAGGATCTCCTCGACCGTGCCGCCCTCGACCCACAGGGCCGCGCCGGGTCCGGTCGTCCCGGCGCCGATGCGGACGCGCCCGATGCCGCGGATCAGGGCGCCGGGGTCGCCGTCGGACAGGCGTCCCACCTGCTCGACGATGCCCAGGACGCCGGTTCCGGCGTAGGTGCCGTCGACGCGGGGCACCAGGAGCACCCGCGGCTTGCCGGCGCCGGGCCGGGCGGCGGCCTGTGCGGCCTCGACGGCGGCGCGCACCTCGGTGTCGGACAGGTCGAGCGGCACCACCATGCCGGGCAGCACGACCTCGTCGTCGAGCGGCAGCACAGGCAGTGTCAGCGGCACGGACGCCATGGACTCAGAAGCCATGATCTCCCCTTCGGCAGTCAAGTTGAGCTGTACCGACTCAATGCACCTGAGCCCGGGATTGTTCCCGGACGTTCGTTCGCTCTGAGCGATCAGCCTCCCGTGGGCGCGCGAGGCGGGATGTAATACCTCCATGGATATTGCAGCCATTACATCTGCCTGGGTGGCGGGCTGGACCGTCTCCCGCGGCACTCCGGCCGCCGTCACCGAGCCCTGGGGCCACCGCATCGACGTCGGCCTGCCCCGGCACGTCGTGCGCCACGTCCTGCCGGCCCCCGACGCGGCCTCCGTCGGCGCGCTCTGCGCCCGGCTGACCCAGCCGTTCAGCTGGCTCAAGGTGATGGCGGCCCCGGAGGAGGTGGCGCCGTGGATCACCGAGGGGTGGACGGTCCCCGACGACCCCGGCTTCATGATGGTCAAGCACCTGGACCCCGGCGCCCGGCCCGCGCCGCCGGAGGCGTACGTCCGGACGACCGAGACGCGGGACGGCGTCATCCGGGTCCGGATCCTCGCGCCGGACGGCACCCTCGCCGCCCGCGGCCAGATCGCCCCGACCGGCTCCACGGCCGTCGCCGACCAGATCGAGACCGACCCCGCCCACCGGCGCCGGGGCCTGGGCGCCAACGTGATGCGCACCCTGGAGGCCGCCGCGGCCCAGGCGGGCGCCACGACCGGCGTGCTCGCCGCCACCACGGACGGCCTCGCCCTCTACGACTCGCTCGACTGGCGCTACCGGGGCCCGCTCACCGGCATCGTCCGCGACGGCGACTGAGGGGCGCGGACCTCACGCCCGTCGCGGGGCCGGACCGCTCGCCCGTCAGCGGCGGGACGAACCATGTGTCCGCGCGGCCGGGCGTCCCGCGCGGCCGGCCGCCCGGCCCCGATGGCGTCGCGGCCGGACGGGCGGCCCCGGAGAATCCGCCCCGTCCGGCTGCGCGGGGCGGCCTCCACGGGGCATGCTCGACCCATGGTGCGAGGCGTACGGGGAACGTGGTGCGGGGCGCTGCTGGCGGCTGCGCTGGCCGTCGGCGGAGCGAGCGGCTGCGGGCCGGAGGCGGGCGCGCCCGCGCCCGGCGGGCCGCCCTCGGGGTCGAGCGCGCCCACCGCGCCCCCGGCGGGCACCCCCTCCACCGCCACGACGGCGCCGGCCACCCCCACGCGGGACCCGGTGCCCGCCGGGGTGCTCGTCGAGGTGGTCGTCAACGGCGGCCTGGCCGGGGTCCGCAACCAGCTCGTCGTCCACGACGACGGCACCTGGACCCTGCGCTCCGGCACGAAGCCGCCCCGGACCGGCCAGCAGACCCCCGCCGAGACGGCCGCGCTCAGGGCCGCCCTGGAGGACCCCGCGTACGCCCGGGTCCCGGAGCGCCCGTCCGGCAGCCCGATCGCCGACGGCTTCCAGTACTACGTGACCTACCGCCACCGCCTCGTCGTCGCGGACGACGGCGACCGCCCGGAGGCCCTCCGGCGCGTGTTCGCCGCCCTCCCGGAGGGCGGCCCGCCGACCGCCCCCTGAGAGCCCGCGGGTCGGGGCCGTGCGCGGGAGCGGACGGCCGGCGCCGCACCCGTACGACCGGAGTCCGCCGCCGGAGCCCAGGCCGTGCGGCCCGGGGGGCCCGGGAGCGCGGGGCGCGTCAGTCCTTCGGGGCGGCGATCGCGGCGTACTGGCGCCGCAGGGAGGCGCCGACGCGGTCCGGCATGTCCATCGAGGCGGGGTCGAGGGCCCACTGGATCTGCAGGCCGTCCATGACGGCGAGGTGCTCCTGGGCGACGGCGGCGCAGTCGGTGTCGGGGCGGAGCTCACCGCGCCGGACCGCCCGTTCCAGGAGGTCGACGGTGTGCCGGAGCACGCGCGCGTAGCGCTCCTTGAAGTAGGCGTGGGCGGGGTGGCCGACGTTGCCGGACTCGCCCACCAGGACGTTGAACATGCGGACGATGCCGGGGCGCCGGGTGTTCTCCTCGATCAGCGCGACGAGGGCGTCGAGGTACGCCTCGTAGGTGTCGGGGTCGACGGCGAAGAGGCGCTCCTCGTCGTGCTGCTCGCTCTGCGCGAGGACCGACAGGAGGAGGTCCTCCTTGCTGCGGAAGTGGTGCAGCAGGCCGCCCTGGGTGATGCCGCAGTCGTGGGCGATGCGGGCGAGGGAGGAGGCGTGGAAGCCCCACTGCCCGAAGTGGTCGACGGCGGTGTCCAGGATCTTCTGGCGGCGCGCGTCACCGACCGCGTAACCACCCCTGCCTGCGCTCCTGCGGGGCGTTCGGCCCGTGTTCTCCGGCATGCGGCCACCTTAACCGGGCCCGGAATGAGGCTTTTTTTGCGTGACTCAGGTCACATTTCAGAAACCTAGTGGTTACTCGGTTTTCACACTTAGCCTGAGGGCGCCAGAGGCCGGCAGCGCCGCCGTCCGAGGTCGGTCGAGCCGGTCGCACCGCCGGTCACGCAAGCAGGGACGTACGGCATGAACCCCTACCAGGACCCCACCCTCCCCGTGGAGGAGCGCGTGGAGGACCTCCTCGCCCGGATGACTCCGGAGGAGAAGGCGGGACAGCTCTTCCACTCCATGCTGATGATGAATCCGGACGGCACCCCCGTGACCGAGACGGACGGCTCGATGCTGCCGTTCGCCACCCCGGAGCTGATCGAGGGCCGTCGGCTCACCCACTTCAACCTGCTCGGCACCTACGGCGCCCGCGAGATGGCGCTCTGGCACAACGCCGTCCAGGAGATGGCCGAGGGCACCCGGCTCGGCATCCCCGTCACGCTCTCGACCGACCCGCGGCACGCCTTCACCGACAACATCGGCGCCTCCTTCGACGCCGGCGCCTTCTCCGCCTGGCCCGAGGCGCTCGGCCTGGCCGCCGTGGGCGACCCCGAGCTGGTCTTCCGCTTCGCCGACACCGTCCGCCGCGAGTACCTCTCCGTCGGCTTCCGCACCGCGCTCCACCCGCAGATCGACCTCGCCACGGAGCCGCGCTGGTCCCGCCAGTCCGGCACCTTCGGCTCGGACGCGAAGCTCACCGGCGCCCTCGTGCGGGCCTACGTCCGCGGCCTCCAGGGCGACACCCTGGGCACCGAGTCGGTGGCCGCGATGGTCAAGCACTTCCCCGGCGGCGGCCCGCAGAAGGACGGCGAGGACCCGCACTTCCCGCACGGCAAGGAGCAGGTCTACCCCGGCGGCCTGCGCGGCCTGCACCTGGAGCCCTTCAATGAGGCCATCGCCGCCGGCTGCTCGCAGATGATGCCGTACTACGGCCGGCCGGTCGGTACCGACTGGGAGGAGGTCGGCTTCGGCTTCAACCGGGGCGTCCTCACCGGGCTGCTCCGCGAGGAGCTCGGCTTCGCCGGCATCGTCTGCGCCGACTGGGGGCTGCTGACCGACGCGGTCATCTTCGGCGAGAAGCACGAGGCGCGGGCCTGGGGAGTGGAGCACCTCGACGTCGCCGGGCGGGCCGCGAAGGCGCTCGACGCGGGCGTCGACCAGTTCGGCGGCGAGCAGTGCCCCGAGGTGATCGTGGAGCTGATGGCGACGGGCCGGGTGTCCGAGGAGCGGGTCGACGCCTCCGTGCGGCGGCTGCTGCGCGAGAAGTTCGTCCTCGGCCTCTTCGACGCGCGGCGGTACGTCGACCCCGACGAGGCGGCCGAGACGGTCGGCCGCGCCGACTTCACGGCCGCGGGCGCCGCCGCCCAGCGCCGCTCCCTCACCGTCCTCACCGACGGACCGCTCCCCCTGACGGGCCGGCCGAGGCTGTACGCGGAGAACGTCGACCCGGCGGTCGCCGCGGCGTACGGCGAGGTCGTCGACGACCCGGCCGGGGCCGACGTCGCGGTCCTGCGGCTGCGGACCCCGTACGAGGAGCGGCCGAACCGCTTCGAGTCCTTCTTCCACTCCGGCTCCCTCGCCTTCCCCGACGAGGAGCTGACCCGGATCCTCGGCCTCCTCGCCACCGTGCCGACCGTGGTCTGCGTCAACCTGGAGCGCCCGGCCGTGCTGCCCGAGATCGCCGAGCGGGCGGCCGCGCTGATCGCCGACTACGGCGCGAGCGACGAGGCCCTGCTGGACGTGGCCTTCGGGCACGCGCGGGCCGAGGGGCGGCTGCCCTTCGAGCTGCCGCGGTCGATGGCGGCCGTCGAGGCGTCCCGGCCGGACGTCCCGAACGACACGGCCGATCCGGTCTTCCCGCACGGCCACGGCCTGTCGCTGTAGGCCCGCGGCCCGCCGGCGCGGCCCCGCGCCGCGCACCCGGCGGACGCCGGCCCGCCCGGGCCGGCCCACCCAAGGACCGCGGAGTACCTGAACGACTCCGCGCACGATCCGGGGCCCTCCCTGGGGGGCGGGGCCCCGGATCACCCTCCCCTGCCCGCATGTCATGCACCTGAAAGGTTCTCCATGCGCTCGTACCTCGTCCTCGCCTCCGCCGGAGCCGTGTTCCTCGCCGCCACGGGCGTCACCGCCCAGGCGGTGCCCGGCGCCCCGTCCGCCCGCCCGCTCGCCGGGATGCGGATCCTCCTCTCCAACGACGACTCCATGCAGGCCGCGAAGGCGAGCAACTCAGACGGGCTCGGTCTGTACGAGCTCCGCCGCGCGATGTGCGCCGCCGGCGCCGACGTCGTCGTCATGGCGCCCTGGCAGGTCCAGTCCGGCAAGGGCACCGCCGTGACCAACGGCGGCGTGGTCACGGTCCAGCGCCGCACCGTCCTGCCCGCCGGCTACGAGGGCGACTGCGCCCAGGCCCCCTCCGGCGGCGCGGTCTACGGCGTCTGCCTCTCCGCCGGGCCCTGCACCCAGGACTCCCCCAGCGCCACCCCGGCCGACACCGTCAAGCTCGCCCTGCGCGGCGGACTCAGAGCCAAGGCCGGCTGGAAGGACGCCCCGGACCTCGTCCTCACCGGCATCAACTCCGGCCCCAACGTCTCCGCCAGCGTCAACGACTCCGGCACCGTCGGCGCGGCCGTCGCCGCCATCGACCAGGGGGTTCCGGCCCTCGCCTTCTCGTCCTCCGGGGACGCGAGCAACGTCAGCTTCCCGCGGGTCAACTACCGGGCCCACGCCGAGTTCGGCGCCCGCCTCGTCGCCGGCCTGAGGCAACGCGGACTGCTGACCCCGAAGTTCGCCCTGAAGGTCGACTACCCCGACGTCAGCGCGGGCGCGCGGGCCGGGGCCCCCGTCTGGACCCGCGTCGGCGACGGCGCGGTCGTCTTCCACGCCTTCGCACAGCGCGGGCGCAGCGACTCGTTCGACATCGCGCTCGGCCTCTGCCCGTTCGACGGCAGCGGCGAGGGCGAGTGCGCGGAGGGCCGCCCGGACGCCGACTCCACCTGGCTGCTCGACCGGGGCCACGTCACGATCGCCCCGGTCACCTGGGACCGGACGTACGGCTCCCCGGTCGACGCCCGCCGGGAGCTGAACCGCGTCGAGCAGTACGTGCGGCACGAGGCCCCGCGCCCCTGACCCCGGCGCGTGACGCCCTGACTCCCCGGCGTGTTGATCCCGGCCGCCCTCCCCGCGAGGATGGCCGGGACCGACTGCCGAGACGAGAGCGGACAGAGCGACGATGACTTCCCCCCTCACCCTCGACCGCCGCGAAGGACCCTACGGAGAGGTCGTGCTGCGGCGCCGCGACGAGCACTTCGAGATCATCGCCAACGGCACCTTCCTCATGGACACCTCCGACGGGCGCTCCGAGCGCCTCCTGGTCGACGCGGCGCTGGCCGCCCTCCCCGAGCGGACCCGGACCGGCGCCTCCGTCCTCATCGGCGGCCTCGGCGTCGGCTTCTCGCTCGCCCACGCCGCCGCCGGCCCCCACTGGAGCCGCATCACCGTCGTCGAGCGCGAGGCCGCGATCATCGACTGGCACCGGCAGGGACCCCTCGCGGCGATCTCCGGGGCCGCGCTCGCCGATCCGAGGACCGTGATCCTGCACACGGACCTCGTGGAGCACCTCCACACCTCGCCCGACACCTACGACGCCCTCTGCCTGGACATCGACAACGGCCCCGACTGGACGGTCACCGAGGACAACGAATCCCTGTACGCGGCGGGGGGATTGGCGGCCTGCGCGGCCCGCCTGAACCCCGGCGGAGTGCTCGCCGTGTGGTCCGCCCGCCCCTCCGCCGATTTCGAAGGGTCCTTGCGGAATGCCGGATTCAGCGGGGTACGGACGGAAGAGATCCCGGTTGCCCGGGGCGTCCCCGACGCCGTCCACCTCGCCGTCCGCCCCGAATAGCGCCCGGACCGCCGCCGGATAGCCGGGACGCCGCCCGTACCTCTAGGCTGCTGCACCGACATCGGCGACGCGAGGCGGGGCAATGGAGCAGACACACACCACTCACCACGGTGCGGCGGCCACTCCGGGGGCCCAGCGGCGCGTCCTGGTGGTCGAGGACGACGCCACGATCGTCGAGGCCATCTCCGCCCGGCTGCGCGCCGAGGGCTTCCTCGTGCAGACCGCGACCGACGGACCCGCCGCCGTGGACGCCGCCGAGGCGTGGCAGCCGGACCTGATGGTCCTGGACGTGATGCTGCCCGGTTTCGACGGCCTGGAGGTGTGCCGCCGGGTCCAGGCCCAGCGCCCCGTGCCGGTCCTCATGCTGACCGCCCGCGACGACGAGACCGACATGCTGGTCGGGCTCGGCGTCGGCGCCGACGACTACATGACGAAGCCGTTCTCGATGCGCGAGCTCGCCGCCCGGGTGCACGTCCTGCTCCGCCGGGTGGAGCGGGCCGCGCTGGCGGCGGTCACGCCGCGCAGCGGCATCCTGCGGCTGGGCGAGCTGGAGATCGACCACGCGCAGCGCCGGGTGCGGGTCCGCGCGGAGGACGTGCACCTGACCCCGACCGAGTTCGACCTGCTGGTCTGTCTGGCGGGCACCCCGCGGGCGGTGCTCTCCCGCGAGCAGCTCCTCGCCGAGGTGTGGGACTGGGCGGACGCCTCGGGCACCCGGACCGTGGACAGCCACATCAAGGCGCTGCGCCGGAAGATCGGAGCCGAGCGCATCCGCACGGTCCACGGGGTCGGCTACGCGCTGGAGACCCCGGCGCCGTGAGCCGGCCGGGGCCGGGGAGGCCGCACGTGGGAGAAGGACCGCACCGGCCGGCTCGGACCCGCCGGATCGTGATCTCGATCAAGACGAAGCTGGGCGCCCTGGTCGTCGGGGCGGTCCTGCTCACCTCCGGTCTCGCCCTGGTGGCGATCCGGACCTCCACCGAGTTCCGCTACATCACGGTCTTCGCGATGATCGCGACGCTGCTGATCACCCAGTTCGTGGCGCAGTCGCTGACGGCACCGCTCGACGAGATGACGACGGTGGCGGGGACGATCTCGCGGGGCGACTTCACCCGCCGCGTGCGGGGCGCGGACCGGCGGGACGAGCTGGGCGACCTGGCCTCGACGATCAACCGCATGGCGGACGACCTGGAGGCCGTCGACCGGCACCGCAAGGAGCTGGTCGCCAACGTCTCGCACGAGCTCCGCACGCCGATCGCCGCGCTCCGGGCAGTCCTGGAGAACGTCGTGGACGGGGTCTCGGAGGCCGATCCGGAGACGATGCGGTCGGCGCTGAAGCAGACCGAGCGGCTCGGCAGGCTCGTCGAGACGCTGTTGGACCTGTCACGTCTTGACAACGGTGTCGTGGCGCTGCGGGCGAGCCGCTTCGAGGTCTGGCCCTATCTGTCGGGTGTGCTGCGGGAGGCCAATCTCGCCGCGTCCCAGCGCGGCCTGTCCTCCACCTCGGGCCTCCACAACCGGACCGACGTCCACCTGCACCTGGACGTGTCGCCGCCCGAGCTGGTCGCCCACGCGGACGCGGAGCGGCTGCACCAGGTGATGGCGAACCTGATCGACAACGCGGTGAAGCACTCGCCGCCGCACGGCCGGGTGACGGTCCGGGCCCGGCGCGGCCCCTATCCGGACTCCCTGGAGCTGGAGGTCGAGGACGAGGGCCCCGGCATCCCTGAGTCGGAGCGGCACAAGGTCTTCGAGCGGTTCAACCGGGGCTCGGCCCCGCACCGCCCCGGTCCGGGCAGCGACGGCGGCACCGGACTGGGCCTGGCGATCGCCCGCTGGGCGGTGGATCTGCACGGCGGCGGGATCGGTGTGGCCGAATCGTCACGTGGGTGCCGCATCAGAGTCACTCTTCCGGGCAATCTTCGAGTGAGAGATTGACGTAGGGTTCGAACCGGAAGCGCACGTTCTGCGTGTACGTGATCAGGACTCGCGTGCAGGTGGGCGGGGTGCGGTCAGGGATGCGGCCGAAGCGGGCCGTGCCTGCGCTTTTCCGTACCCTCACACCGCCGGAACCACGCTTGTTTCCCGCCATTCACGGCTCCGAAACACCCCGTCAAGTGTGACTTGCGCGACGTTGGAGTGCCCGGCCTGCACCTCCCGGCCGGACAGGCGTAGCCTTTATTTCCGCTGTCCATCACCTTGTGAAGCGGAAGAGGGCGGTTGCCGCCGTGTCGTCTCAGTCCCCCAGTACCCCGAGCTCCCCGACCGACCAAGACGGGCAGGGCCAGAACCCTGCGACCGCCTTCGGTGCCAATGAGTGGCTCGTCGACGAGATTTACCAGCAGTACCTCCAGGACCCGAATTCGGTCGATCGTGCCTGGTGGGACTTCTTCGCCGACTACAAGCCCGGAGCGACGTCGGAGACCCCGGCCGCCGCCCCGGCGCCCACCACCACCCCGAGCGCGCCCGCCGCGCCGCAGGCGGGCCCCGCACAGGCCGCGCCTGCCGCCCCGGCGGTCGTCCCGGCTCCGGCCGCTCCGGCCGCGGCCCCGGCCGCCAAGCCCGCGGCGGCCCCCGCCGCGCCGGCCGCCGCGAAGCCCGCCGCCGCCGCTCCGGCTCCGGCCAAGGCCGCCCCGGCCGCCGAGGCCCCCGCCGGCCCCGAGCTGATCACGCTGCGCGGCCCGGCCGCCGCGGTCGCGAAGAACATGAACGCCTCGCTGGAGGTGCCGACGGCCACGTCCGTCCGTGCCGTCCCGGTGAAGCTGCTCTTCGACAACCGGATCGTGATCAACAACCACCTGAAGCGCGCCCGGGGCGGGAAGATCTCCTTCACGCACCTCATCGGCTACGCGATGGTGCAGGCGATCAAGGCCATGCCGTCGATGAACTACTCCTTCGCGGAGAAGGACGGCAAGCCGACCCTGGTCAAGCCGGAGCACGTGAACTTCGGTCTCGCGATCGACCTGGTGAAGCCCAACGGCGACCGCCAGCTCGTCGTCGCGGGCATCAAGAAGGCCGAGACGCTCAACTTCTTCGAGTTCTGGCAGGCGTACGAGGACATCGTCAAGCGGGCCCGCGTGGGCAAGCTGTCGATGGACGACTTCACCGGCGTCACGGTCTCCCTGACCAACCCCGGCGGCCTCGGCACCGTCCACTCCGTGCCGCGCCTGATGCCCGGACAGTCGGTCATCATGGGCGTCGGCTCGATGGACTACCCGGCCGAGTTCCAGGGCACCTCCCAGGACACCCTGAACAAGCTGGGCATCTCCAAGGTCATGACCCTGACCTCGACGTACGACCACCGCGTCATCCAGGGCGCCGCCTCCGGCGAGTTCCTGCGCGTCGTCGCCAACTACCTCCTCGGCGAGGAGGGTTTCTACGACGACATCTTCAAGGCCCTGCGCATCCCCTACGAGCCGGTCCGCTGGCTCAAGGACATCGACGCGTCGCACGACGACGACGTCACCAAGGCCGCGCGGGTCTTCGAGCTGATCCACTCCTACCGGGTCCGCGGCCACGTCATGGCCGACACCGACCCGCTGGAGTACAAGCAGCGCAAGCACCCCGACCTGGACATCACCGAGCACGGCCTCACCCTGTGGGACCTGGAGCGCGAGTTCGCGGTCGGCGGCTTCGCCGGCAAGTCGATGATGAAGCTCCGCGACATCCTCGGCGTGCTCCGCGACTCGTACTGCCGCACCACCGGCGTCGAGTTCATGCACATCCAGGACCCGAAGCAGCGCAAGTGGATCCAGGACCGCGTCGAGCGCCCGCACTCCCGCGTGGAGCGCGAGGAGCAGCTGCGGATCCTGCGCCGGCTGAACGCGGCGGAGGCCTTCGAGACCTTCCTGCAGACGAAGTACGTCGGCCAGAAGCGCTTCTCCCTGGAGGGCGGCGAGTCCGTCATCCCGCTGCTCGACGCGGTCATCGACTCGGCCGCCGAGTCGCGCCTCGACGAGGTCGTCATCGGCATGGCCCACCGCGGCCGTCTGAACGTCCTCGCGAACATCGTGGGCAAGTCGTACGCGCAGATCTTCCGCGAGTTCGAGGGCAACCTCGACCCGAAGTCGATGCACGGCTCCGGCGACGTCAAGTACCACCTGGGCGCCGAGGGCACCTTCGTGGGCCTCGACGGCGAGGAGATCCGCGTCTCCCTGGCCGCCAACCCCTCGCACCTGGAGGCGGTCGACCCGGTCCTGGAAGGCATCGTCCGCGCCAAGCAGGACGTCATCAACAAGGGCGGCACGGACTTCACCGTCCTGCCCGTCGCCCTCCACGGCGACGCGGCCTTCGCGGGCCAGGGCGTCGTCGCCGAGACGCTGAACATGTCGCAGCTGCGGGGCTACCGCACCGGCGGCACGGTCCACATCGTCATCAACAACCAGGTCGGCTTCACCGCCGCCCCGGAGTCGTCGCGTTCCTCGATGTACGCGACCGACGTGGCCCGCATGATCGAGGCGCCGATCTTCCACGTGAACGGCGACGACCCGGAGGCCGTGGTCCGCGTCGCGCGGCTCGCCTTCGAGTTCCGCCAGACGTTCAACAAGGACGTCGTGATCGACCTCATCTGCTACCGCCGCCGCGGTCACAACGAGGGCGACAACCCCTCGTTCACCAACCCGCAGATGTACAACCTGATCGACAAGAAGCGCTCGGTGCGCAAGCTGTACACCGAGTCGCTCATCGGTCGCGGCGACATCACCCTGGAAGAGGCGGAGCAGTCGCTCCAGGACTTCCAGGGCCAGCTGGAGAAGGTGTTCGCGGAGGTCCGCGAGGCCACCAACGCCCCGGCCACCGCCGTGGTGCCGGACGCCAAGGCGGCCTTCCCGGTCGGCGTCACCACCGCGGTCTCCGCCGAGGTCGTGAAGCGGATCGCCGAGTCGCAGGTCACCATCCCGGAGCGGATCGCGGTCCACCCGCGTCTGCTGCCGCAGATGCAGCGCCGCGCCGCCTCCATCGACGACGCCAGCATCGACTGGGGCTTCGGCGAGACCCTCGCCATCGGCTCCCTGCTGATGGAGGGCACCCCGGTCCGGCTCTCCGGCCAGGACTCCCGCCGCGGCACCTTCGGCCAGCGTCACGCGGTCCTGGTGGACCAGGAGACCGGCGAGGACTACACCCCGCTGCTCTACCTGACCGACGAGCAGGCCCACTACAACGTCTACGACTCGCTGCTCAGCGAGTACGCGGCGATGGGCTTCGAGTACGGCTACTCCCTGGAGCGCCCGGACGCGCTGGTCATCTGGGAGGCCCAGTTCGGTGACTTCGTCAACGGCGCGCAGACCGTCGTCGACGAGTTCATCTCCTCGGCCGAGCAGAAGTGGG
Source organism: Streptomyces sp. NPDC104202 (assembly GCF_055584185.1). Lineage (NCBI taxonomy): Bacteria > Bacillati > Actinomycetota > Actinomycetes > Kitasatosporales > Streptomycetaceae > Streptomyces > Streptomyces sp. NPDC104202. The sequence goes on from NZ_JBVJMN010000011.1 coordinate 25,088, forward strand.
GCCAGACCTCCGGCGTCACGCTGCTCCTGCCGCACGGCTACGAGGGCCAGGGCCCGGACCACTCGTCCGCGCGCCCGGAGCGCTTCCTCCAGATGTGCGCCCAGGACAACATGACGGTCGCCATGCCGACGCTGCCGTCGAACTACTTCCACCTGCTGCGCTGGCAGGTCCACAACCCGCACCACAAGCCGCTCATCGTCTTCACCCCGAAGTCGATGCTGCGTCTGAAGGCCGCGGCGTCCTCGGTGGAGGAGTTCACCACCGGCGGCTTCCGTCCGGTGATCGGCGACACGACGGTCGACCCGGCCGGCGTCCGCAAGGTCGTCTTCTGCGCCGGCAAGGTCTACTACGACCTGGAGGCCGAGCGCCAGAAGCGCGGTGACACGGAGACCGCGATCATCCGTCTGGAGCGCCTGTACCCGCTGCCGGGTGCCGAGCTGCAGGCCGAGATCGCCAAGTACTCCCAGGCCGAGAAGTACATCTGGGCCCAGGAGGAGCCGGCGAACCAGGGCGCGTGGCCGTTCATCGCGCTCAACCTGATCGACCACCTGGACCTGGCGGTCGGTGCGGACATCCCCGCGGGCGAGCGCCTGCGCCGGATCTCGCGTCCGCACTCGTCCTCCCCGGCGGTCGGCTCGGCCAAGCGTCACCAGGCGGAGCAGCAGCAGCTGGTCAACGAGGTCTTCGAGGCCTGACCGACGTCGCCGTCCCGTACGGCGAGGAGGCCCGGCACCCCCGAGGGGGTGCCGGGCCTCCGGCGTTTCCGGGGGAGCTCAGAGGTTGGCCTCGAAGTCCCAGTAGGGACGGTTGCGCTGACGGGCCGACAGGGTGTGCGGGTGCTGTGCGCCGAGGGTCCGGGTGAGGGTGAGGAGGGCGTCCTCCTCCAGCTTCCCGGCCTCCTCGACCTCGCGCAGGCCGCGCAGGTCGGTGGCGAGCGAGACCTGGCAGGACAGGGTCAGCGGGTGCTCGGAGCCCATGACGTGGCGGGCCCGGCGCAGGGTGTCGCGGCTGAGTTCGGCGGCGTCGGAGACGCGCCCGTTGAAGTTGCGCGCGGCGGTGGCGTTGAGGGCGCAGCCGAGGACCCAGGGGTGGTCGGGGCCGAGGGCGGCGGTGAGGCCGGCGAGGGCCGCCTCCAGCATCGTCATGGCCTCGGTGCGCTCGCCGGACGCCTGCATGACGAGGGCGGTGTTGGCGAGGACGCCGGTGGAGACGGGGTGGGCGGGGCCGAGCAGGGCGCGGTAGCCGGCCTCGGCCTCGTTGATGAGTTCCCGGGCCTGGTCGAGGTCGCCGTGTTCCCGCAGGTAGTTGGCGTAGTTGGTGACGGCGGAGAGCGTCAGGTAGTGGCCGCGTCCCTGGGCCTGTTCGAGGTGGTCGAGGACGCCGGCCATGACGGCGCCGATGTCCTCCTTGAAGCCTCCCTCGCGGCGCCGGCAGAGGGCGAGCTGGCTGCGCGCGTAGAGGGTCTGCTGGTGCTGGGCGCCGAGGATCTTCACGTGGAGGCGGACGTTGGCCTCCTGGCGGCCGAGGGCCTCCCGGTAGCGGCCGAGCAGCCGGAGGTCCTGGGTGACGGCGTTGTTGGAGTTGAGGGTGGAGGGGTGGTGGGGGCGCAGGATGTTCTCGCAGCGGGCGAGGGTGTCGGTGTCCTGCTCGTGGGCCTCCTGGTAGCGGCCGAGCATCCGCAGGACGACGCCGACGTTGTGCCGGGCCGCGAGGGTGAGCTGCTGGGTCTCGCCGAGGAGGGTCTGCGCCTCGGCGAGGACTTCGCGCTGGAGGCGTTCGGATTCCCGGTACTGGCCGAGGAAGCGCAGGTCGCGGGCGATGCAGATCTTGGACTTGAGGTCGGCGAGCTCGTCGCGGTGGTCGGCGCCGGCGAGCAGGGTGCGGCGGGCGAGGTCGAGTTCGTACGCCTCGCGGAAACCGCCGCTGCGGCGCAGGATGTCGCCCTCCACGGTGGTGAGTTCCTGCATCTGCGGGGAGAGGGGGTCCATGAGGCCGGTCCAGCTGCCGCGGATGCGTTCGGCGAGGCGGGTGCCCGCCTTGTGCTCGCCGCTGCGGTCGCAGTAGCGCAGGCAGTTGAGGACGGTGGCCTGGATGCGCGGATCGGTGCTGCGCAGCGCCCCTGCGGGTTCCAGGTGGGGCAGGAGTTCGGAGTAGCGGGGCCAGTTCCGGCTGTCGGTGGGGTTCCCGGGGTCGGCTTCGGCGAGGAGGGTGCGGACGGCCTTGCGGTGGGCGTCGCGGTGCTCGCCGTCGGTGAGGCGGGAGACGATGTCGTGGACGAGCCGGTGCATGTGGACCGACTCCTGCTGCGGCGCCGCCTCCTCGCTGGTGACGGGGCCGCGGGTCTCCCGGGTGAGCACCGAGTAGTTGACGAGGGTGTCGAGGGCCCTGGTCCAGGCGGGCAGGTCGGAGGCCATCCACCGCAGGTCCTCGGGGAGCGGGGCCTGCGGGTGTGCGCGGACGATGCCGAGGGGGATGCGTCCGGGGGCGAACGAGGCGCAGAGGCTCAGGATGTCGATGGCCTGGGGCTGGGCGCGGCGGAGCCGGTTGATCAGTATCGACCAGGACGTGAGGGAGGTGTTGGGCATGCCCTCGCCGGAGACGGGCTCGTCGACGGTGGAGAGCCGTCCTTCGCGGACCATGCGCAGGTACTCGGACGCCTCCATGCCGGACTCGCCGAGCCAGGCCGCGGCCTGGACGAGGGGCAGGGGTACGTCCCCGAACTCGGCGGCGACCTCGTCGGCCTCGGCGGCGGTGATGTGCGGGGCGCGGCGCATCAGGTAGCCGGTGGACTCCGCGCGGTCGAAGTTGCGGACCGGGAGCACGTCGGTGTGTTCGCGCCAGGCGTGGTTGCGGGAGGTGATGAGGACGTGTCCGGGACCGTGCGGGAGCATGACGTTGACGCCTTCGACGTCGTCCCAGCCGTCGAAGACGACGAGCCAGCGGCCGTGCGGGGCCCCTCGGCGGAGGGCCTCGCGGACGGCGCGGATGCGTTCGCCGGGCTCGCTTCCGGTGGTCAGTTCGAGGGCGACGGCGAGTTCGCCGAGCCGGTCCCGCTGGACGTTGCGGTCGTCGGAGCTGACCCACCAGATGACGTCGTAGTCGGAGCTGAAGCGGTGGGCGTACTCGGCGGCGATCTGCGTCTTCCCGATGCCGGACATCCCCAGGAGGGTGTACGCGGCGTTGCCGCGCTCGGCGTCCATGAGCCGTTCCTGGAGCTCGGTGAGGAGGTCGTCGCGGCCGGTGAAGCGGGGGTTGCGGCGGGGGACCTCGCCCCAGATGTCCGGCGGGGTGTCGGGGTAGCGGACGAGCGCTCCGGGCGCGATCCGCCGGGCGGGCGAACGGCGGGGCTCGATGCCGAGCCTGCTGAGGAGCCGGGCCTCGGCCTCCTCCTCGCCGACTCCCCAGAGGCTGACGGGTTCGAGGACGGCCGTGGAGGGGAGCAGGGTGCGGTTGGTGAGGTTGACGGCGGCGAAGCGGTGGGCGTGGGCCGCGACGAAGCTGCGCAGGACGTCGTTCCACTCGCCGGCGGCGCGGGGGCCGAGCTCGAAGAACCAGTCGTCGAGGACGAGGAGGACCTGGCCGCGGGCGAGGAGCAGGTCGCCGAGGGAGTCCTCCAGGGGGACCTCGCGGGGCGGGTCCCAGCGTTGCAGGGTGGCGCGGACGCCGTGGGTGTCGAGCCGCTGGTTGATCCAGGCCGCCCAGGGGCGGTGGTAGCCGGGGAAGACGACGAGGACGTGTTCGGGAGCGCCCCTGCCGCCGTGGTCCGCCGCGGTGCCGCCCGACCGCTGTTCCGCCATGTGTGCATCTCCCGTCCCGCGTGCGCGCAACGCAGTGTCATGTGCCCTGGGCACAGTGTGACCCGTGGGCCCGTCGGCCGGGGCTCAGACTCGCATGGTGCTTCCTCATTTGCCGGGCGAACTCCCGCCCCGTACTGGTCAGTTCATCGGATCCGATCAAAATCGCAAGGGCTCCGGCCACCTGATCGTGGACGTCGTCGAACCGTCGTGCGGACCGGGCGCGCCAGGGGCCAGGGACGCCGGACGCGCGGCCCGCCCGGTGCCACAGGTCGGCGAGCGCCAGGTGGGCGTAGGCGCCCTGGAGGACGCCGGAGACGGGGCGGGGGTCGGTGCGCCAGCCGACCCGGTAGGTGGGCTCCGTCCGGTCGGGGGGCCGGTAGAGCGGCACCAGCTCGTGGAGCGTGGCGAGTTTGCTGTGGTGCAGTTCGTGGACGAGGGTCTCGGCCATGTCCGTGGCCCCGGCGGAGGGCGTCATGAGGACGGCCCCGGGGGCGGCGCCGAGCGTGGCCCCGATCGCGCGCGTCCCGCGCGGGACGAGGGGCACGACGGCGCCCACCGAGCGTCCCACCTCGACCGCCCGCGCCCGGTCCGTCGCGCGCAGCAGGGCGCGGGCGGCGGTCCAGCGGCCGGCCCAGCCGGCGTGGTCGGTGTCGGCGTGCTCGGCGGCGGCCCGGGCCGGGATGCCCATGTCCGGGGGCAGCCGGTACGGATCGAGGTCCTCCAGCCGGGTCGTGCCGCCCGGCAGGGAGCGCAGCCCGTGCCATCCGGGTCCGCCGCCCAGGAGCCGTCCCGCGGGGGCGCGCCGGGGGCGGCGGAGCACCGCGCGGGAGCCCGTGCCCTCCTCCGCGCCGATCCGCACCGAGCGGGCGCGGGCGTCGATCCGGAGCCGCCCCGCGCCGCCCGTCTCGACCCGGCCGACACCGGGGAGCGGAAGCACTCCGCCGGGGGCGTCGACCACCAGGTCCACCGGCAGCCCGCCGCGCAGGGCGGCGGTGACGGCGAGCAGGTGGAGATGGGCCAGGTGACGGTCGAAGCCGGCTCCGACCGGCTCGGTGAGCGCGGCGGCGAGCCAGGCGCCGGTGGTCGGGTAGTCGAGGACGGCGCGGACGACGTCCGGGCGCATGCGCTCGGCCCGTTCGAGCAGGAGCCAGCCCTCCTCGAAGGCGCGCAGCGCCGGGGGCGCGACCGCCTCGCGGTGGCGCCGTGCCCGGACCAGGAGGGACTTGAGCAGGAGCAGCCTGCGGGCGTGCAGCCCGGACCGCAGGAAGCACGCCCCGAGCGGTTCGGGGCGTGTGGTGGCCAGGGCGGCCAGGACCGCCGGGTCCGGCGGGGCGGTGATCACCCGTCGCCCCGGGCGGACGGAACGCGGCCGGACGTCGATACGGCCGAAAACCACCGCTGCGCGCGGGCGTCGGAGCGCCCTCCGCGGAGCTCCGGCCGTCGCGGCGGGCGGTCGTCCGGCGCGAGGTCCCGGTCGTGCCGCGCCGGGTCCCGCTCGTGCCGCGCGGGACCCCGGCCGCCGCTCGCCGGCCCCCGGTCGTCAGCCGACGGACTCGTCCTCCTGCCAGGAGGCGGTGAGGTCCGAGGGGTGGAGCAGCACTCTCTCCACCGCCGCCCCGAGCGCGGCGTCCTCCATGACCCGCAGGGTCCGCAGATCGACAGCCGCGAGATCGGACAGTTGCGGGGGCCTGACGGCTTCCCGGTCGACACCGGTCGCCCACCCCGTGTGCTCGAACACTCTCGGCTCCTCCTCACCGACGCTGTCCCCCACGGTCGTAGCGGTGCGGCGGTTCTTCCCGACGCCGGGAGACCGGAAACCCATTCGATTCATCTGCCCCCATGTGCGCCCCCGTTATCCGGCCGTCCAGGACCACCACGGCGGCAGGACGCGGCGGCGCTCCTCGGGCGTGAGCGGCGTCCCCTCCCTCGCCCTGGCGCTCTCCACCCCGGCGAGCAGCAGCCGGGTCCGCTCCACGTCCTCCCAGTCGACCTCCACCAGCTCCCCCGTGAGCAGCCGCCAGCGCCCGGCCGCGGCGAGCAGCGCCGTGCGGGCCCGCTCGGGGCGGCCCATGAGGCAGAGCACCGCCCCCTGGGCGTGCAGGGCGCGGGCGCCGGTGACGGTGCCCGGGGCGTCGCCGTGGGCGGCCCGGTCCTCGTCCGCGGCGTTGCGGTAGGCGGTGAGCGCGTCGCCGGTCACGCCGTCCCGCGCCGTCTCGGCCAGCTCCAGCCGCACCCGCCCCAGCTGCAGCCACACCCGGGCGCGTTCGCCCGGGTCGGTGGTGCTCCGGAGGGCCTGTTCGAGGAGGTGGCGGCTCTCGAAGAGGTCGGGCAGGAAGCCCGCGCGGTGGAAGCGGAGCGCGAGGACGCTGCCGATCAGGGCGCGCGCCCCGGCCCGTTCGGGCGCGTCGGCCGGCAGCCGGGTGAGGGCCTCGCGCAGCACGCCCTCGGCCCGGTCGACGGGGCCCGTGCCCCTGCCGGCCGCGGCGCGCCGCAGCAGCGAACCGCCCCAGGTCAGCAGGAGCGTGCCGCGCTGGGCGCTCTCGGCGGGGGCGAGCAGGGCGGCCTCCTCGTAGGCCGCGTCGGCGGCGGCCCCGTCGCCGGCGGTGTCGTACAGCCGCGCCCGTGCCGTGGTGAAGCGCAGCCGCAGCGCCCGTCCGTCGCCGAGGAGGGGTTCCGCACGGTCGAGGACGGGGCCGATGCGGTCGGGGGCGGCGCCGGTGAGGGCGAGCGCGTCGGCGAGGTCGAGGAAGGCGGCGGCGCTCTCGTGCAGGTCGAGGGCGGCGGCGAGTTCGCGGGCCGCCGCGTCGCCGTCGCCCCGGGCCAGGAGCAGCCGGCCGCGGCGCAGGTGGAGGGTGGGGCGGACGGTGTCGGGCCACTGGCCGTCGTCCTCGGCGAGGGCGGCGAGGGCCGCGTCCAGGTGGCCGGGTGCGGCGGTGTCGCGCCACAGGGCGTGGTGGACGACGGCGAGTTCGAGCCGGGCCTCGGCCCATGCCTCGTCGCCGGGGCGGGCGGGCTCCGCCGCCCGCGCGAGGGTGTCGGCCGCCTGGGCGAGGAGTTCCCCGCGGCGCGGGGTGCGCCGGGCGGCGGCGGTGCCGGCCTCGGCGTACAGGACGCGGGCGAGGACGATCCGGGCCTCGACCGGTTCGTCGGGGAGCGCGGCCTCGGCGAGTTCACGGGCGCGGGCCAGCAGGGCGGGGTCGGACTGGTCACGGCCCTGGGCGAGGAGGCGGCGGGCCTCGGTGAGGGGGTCGGGGGTGACGAGGTCGGGATGGTAGAAGCGGAGCACGCGCGCGGGGATGCGGGCGAACAGCTCGGTCTCCGTGCCCCCGGGGCCGGGTGCGTCGTCGCCCTCCTCGGTGAGGGCCGCCTCGCCGCCGGGCCGCCGGGCCGCGCCGGGGCCGCCGCCGCCGTCGGTGGGGCGCCGGGTGCCGCCCGCCGGTCCCGTCGCGGGCCCGGCCCCTGCCTCGGTGTCCGGGTCGGCACCCGCTCCGGGCACCGTCCCGGTGGCCGCCCCCGCGAGGCGGGCGGCGGCGAACGCGGGGAAGTTGCGCATGCCCTGGCCGAAGTTGCGCTCCACATAGGCCGAGCAGTGCTTGAGGACGAGGGCCGCGGCGCTCGGGTCGAGCGAGGCCAGCAGGTGCTGCTGGATGCCGGGCGGATAGCTGAAGCAGGGGTACGGGGTCGGGCCGGGCAGCCGCCGCAGCAGACCGCTGAGCAGGACCTCGGCCAGCTCCATGGGCCCGGTGTCGGGCAGCATCGCCCGCTGGACGAGCTGCATGACGGGGAGGGTCAGCGGGGCGGCCGCGAGGTGGACGGCGAGTTTGAGCGCGCCGGGCGAGGCGCCCGCCCGGAAGGCCCGCAGGACGTCCTCGTCGGAGCGCGCGGCCCGGGGGACGGCGGGCGGCCGCGGCCCGGCGGGCTCGGGGGCGATCCAGGCGGCCCAGCCGCGCACGGAGTCCCCGCCGTGGCCGGTGTGGAGCCGCGCCCAGGAACCGAAGGCCTCCGGCGTCGGGGTGAGGACGGGGACGGGACGGCGGCCGGGGACGAGGGGGCCCCAGGGCTCGTCGTCGGAGCGGAAGGCGGCGGGGCCGCCGGGCGCGGCGGAGCGCTGGAAGGTGCCGGGGACGGCGGGGAGCGCGGTGCGGGGCCACAGCCGCGGCGGCAGCGGCTGGACGAGGGCGATCGGGGAGTGGCGGGGCCACTGGCGCAGGAAGCGCTGGGCGGCGCCGCGCTGCCACAGGGGACCGACGCAGTCGCTGACGACCAGGGTGAGCCGGCTCCCGGTGGGGTCGTGGAGCTGGTCGACGGGGCGCAGCCGCGGCCGGCCGTCGGCGCCGGAGGTGGTGGTGACCAGCGGGGGCCCGTCGCCGGTGTCGTACAGCCGGTGGACCTGGACGTCGCGGAAGGCGCCGGACTGCTGGCACGCCTGTCGGAGTTCCTCGACCATCCGGCCCCAGACGACCATGGCCGGGCCGGTGTCCATGAGGAGCTGGATGTCGGGGCGCCGTCCGGCGGCGGGCCGCAGGACGGGGGTCAGGATGCCGGCGGCGGCGCTGTGCTCGGCGGTGGCCTCCTCGTCGAGGGTGCCCTCGTCGGGGCGGCCGGGCGCCAGGGCGTAGTCGCGCAGCGGCCGCAGGGCCTTCTGCAGGCCGAGGAGTCCGGGCAGGGCGTTCGCCCCGGGGGCGCGGACGGGCAGGGCCGTGCCGCGCTCCGTCCGCCGTGCGGTCCGGCCGTCGGCGCCGCCCGGCCCGGCCTCCATGTGGAGGGAGACGGACTCCCGGACGCCCCGGGCCGCGTCCTCGGTCCCGGTCCGCGCCGGCTCGCCCCGTACGGCCTCCGGGGCGGCTTCGGTCCCGCCGGGCGCGGCGTCCGCGCGGAACTCCCCGTCCTCGTCCGGGGCGCCGTCCCCGGCTCGCCCCGGCTGCGGGCCGGCCGGGGGCGCGTCCGAGGGGCCGGGAAGCCAGCGGGCGAGCCAGACGGCGTCGGCGAGGTCCTCGGCGGTCGGGTCCTGGCCGCCGGCCCGGAGTCTTCGGGTGAGCTCCTCCAGATGCATCCGGCGCATCCGGTCATCACCTCGGCTGATCGAGCGGCTGCATGAGCATGTCCGCGATGCGTTCCCGGGTGAGCCGCTCGGCCCGCGAGGCGTGCTGGGTGAGGTAGAGGGCGTTGAGGAGCTGGTCGGTGGCGATCACCTCGCCGGGCTCGCGGTTCAGGAAGCGCTGCACGAGCTCCTGTTCCCCCTCCCCCGACGCCGCCTCCGTGCCGAGGTGGGCGGCGATCATGGCGCCGACCTGTTCCTCGCCGGGCGCCTCCAGCTCCAGCCGGATGCAGCGGCGCAACAGGGCGGCGGGGAAGTCCCGTTCGCCGTTGGAGGTGAGCACGATGAAGGGGAAGGTGGAGCAGCGGACCCGGCCGCCGACGACCGCGACCTTGCGCCCGTCGTCGCTGAGCACCTCGACGGCCGGCTCCCGGTCGGCGATCCGCTCCAGTTCCGGGATGGCGAACTCGCCCTCCTCCAGGGCGTTCAGGAGGTCGTTCGGCAGGTCGAGGTCGCTCTTGTCGAGCTCGTCGATGAGCAGCACCCGGGGCTGCGCGGAGGGGAGCAGGGCGGTGCCGAGCGGTCCGAGCCGGATGTACGAGCCGATGCCGGCCGGGGCCGCGGCGGCGGAACCGGGCGATCCGGCCTGGGCGCGCTCCAGCTGCACGTCCTGGAGGCGGCCGATGGCGTCGTACCGGTAGAGGCCGTCCTGGAGCGTCGAGCGGCTGACGATCGGCCACCGGAGCACCCGGCCGAGCCCCAGTTCGTGGGCGACGGCGTGGGCGAGGGTGGACTTGCCGGTGCCGGGGTTGCCGGTGACGAGCAGCGGACGGCGCAGGTAGAGCGCGGCGTTGACGGCGTCGGTCTCGGCGGGCCTGGGGTGGTGGTTCTGGACGAGCCTGCGCCGCACGCCGAGCCGCCGGTCGGAGCCGGCCAGGGTGTCGTCGGCGCCGCCGGCCGAGAAGTCGCGCCAGGGCGGCGGGGCGGGCAGCCGGCCTATCTCGTCGTGCGGAAGACCGGCACCACGGTAGATCCGCCAATCGCTCACGATGGACTCCTCCTGGCTGTGGTGTCGGTGCCGGGCCCGTCGACCGTACCGCCCGGGGGCGGCGCCTGCCGATGCGGTAACCGGACGGATCGCGGGGCCCGCGCCCCGGTGGCCGCTCGGGTCACAACTCCCCCTCCCCGAGCAGCGGCGGGGCCTCCAGGCGCCCCCCGTGCGGCGGGCGTCCGGGCGGGTCGAGCAGCACGGCGATGGTCTCGGCCCAGGCGAGGTCCGCCCGGTCCGGGGCGCGGGTGCGCAGGGAGCGGATCGGGTGGCGCAGGCCCTCCGCGGTCATCGCCTTGGCGAGGAGCCGCTCGGCCCCCTCGTGGAACTCCGCGCAGTCGTCGTGGTCGTGGGCCCCGGTGCGCCAGAGGGCGAGCGGATGGCCGGCGGCCAGCGCCGCGTTCATCGCCATGAGCCCGTCGCCGCTGCCCACCGGTCCGCAGTACACCGGGACCGTGCCGCCGTCGGCCTCCCGGAGCCGGTCGTACGTCTCCGCCCAGGTCTCCCGGCGGACCCTCGGGGTGTGGGCGTCCCGGCCGGCACCGGGCACCTCGGCGCGCAGCGGGGCCGCGTCCAGGGGGCCGCGCCGCGCCGCCTCCCAGCGCTCGCGCCATTCGGGGGCCGGCTCGTGGTCGTGGCGGCGGGCGTCGCGGATGACCACGATCCTGCGCTGGCCGAGCGTGGTCGCCCAGGGGTCGTCCTCCCCGTGGGGCGGTTCGAGCCGCCAGGTGTCGAGGGGTTCGTCGAAGAGCTCGCGCGGCAGGACGGCCTCCACGCCCGCCAGGTGCGTCCCGTTGTCGCCGCGCCGCAGGGCGTCCGCGAGCGGTTCGCGCAGGGTCTCCCGCAGCCGGGCCCGCTCGACGCCCCGGTCGTCGCAGTGCAGCGGGCTGACGGTGTGTCCGTCGAGGAGGAGCTTGACCCGCCACGGGTAGCGGCGGTCCCAGCGGGGGGTGTCGATCTCCAGGAGGACGTCGGCACGCGCGCGGGGTTCGCGTACGGAGAGCGGCGCCGGCCGGCCCGGGGTGACGAGCCGGTCGATCTCACGCCGGAGGTGGCGGTCGGCGTCGCCCGACTCCTCCAGGATCCACCGGTGCAGGCCCGAGGTGTCGGCCCGGTCGCCGTACCGCTCGGCGACGTGCCGGACGACGTGGGCCGCGTACAGGAGCAGGGCGTCCAGGTCGAGGTCGCGCGCGTTGTCCCGGCGGGGGACGCGCAGTCCGCGCAGCAGCCCGGCGCCCTCGCTCCAGGTCCGCGGGTCGCTCTCCAGCGCGTCCGGCAGGCCGTCGTCCCTGATCCACGCCTTGACCTGGTCGGTCAGGCCCATGATCTCGCCGGGGGCGGTGGGCGCGGGCAGCCGGGCGAGGTGGCCGTGGAGCCGGGTCCGCAGCGCGGGTCCGACGCCCCGGCCGCCGGGCAGCAGCAGCTGTTCGCGGGTCCAGTCGGGCCGGTCGTCGAGCGAGAGGTAGCGGTCGAGGTGGTAGCGGTCGTGGGCGCGCAGCGCCTCGCCCATCGCCTCGCCGCCGGGGAGGTCGTGCAGGGCCCGCAGGGCGGTGACGGGCACGACGGCTCCCCCGTCGGGGCCGCGTCCCTTGCTGACGCCGACGACCGCGCCCTGGGTCTGGTCGACGACGGGGCCGCCGGAGCACCCCGGCACGGGTTTGACCCCGTCGGTGACGAGGGCCCGGCCGTCGCTGCCGTTCAGGGTGCCGTGGACGTGCCGCACGCCGAGCTCGCCGGTCTCCCGCGACCAGCCGTGGAGGCTGACCGCCGTCGGCCAGACCGCCGGCCGCTCGCTGAGGCGCACACAGGACGCCTTCCGCGCGCCGGGCACGCGGACCAGTGCGAGGTCGGGGAGGCCCCAGGGGTCGGACGGCCGGTCGTCGGGGCGGGCCGGGCGCGGCAGGGCGAGCACGACGGTGCCGGTCGTCTCGCGGGTGACGGCGCCGTCCTCCCACACGATGCCGACGGCCGGCTCGCTCCTCCACACCGCGCTTCCCCCCTCGGCCACCACATGGGCGCAGGTCAGCACCCAGCCGGGGGCGATGAAGAACCCGGTGCCCCAGTACCGGTCGCCGTGCGGGTCATACCCGCCGCCGGGGTCGCCGATGCGCACCAGCGCGGGGCGCACGAGCGCGCTGAAGGCGCTCATGCGCGGCCATCGGCCGCCGGGCTCCCGTGCGGGTCTCTCGCGGGAGCGGAATCCGGGGCGGGCGCGGGCCGCGGGACGGGGGCGGAGGCCGGGGCCGCCGCGTCACCCGGGGGCGCCGCCCGTCCCGGGGATACGGCCTGTCCCGTGGCGGCCGCCTGCTCCAGGGGTGCGGCCTGTCCCGTGGCGGCCGCCGGTTCCGGGAGTGCGGCCTGTCCCGGCGCCGCCGCCTGTTCCGGGGAGGTCGCCGGACGTGGGGGCGCCGCAGGCCGCGGCGGTGTCCGCGGCCACGGGGCGGGCGCGGCCGGAGGCGCGGGATCGGGGGCGGGATCGGCCTCCGTGCCGGCGGCGGCGGAGACGGCGGGCAGGGCGGCGGCGGGCGCGGGTCCCGGTTCGGTCCAGGTCAGGGACACGTTGACCGACGCCTTGCCCGCGCCGTCCGCGAGGACCCCGATCACCTTGCCCGACTGGGCGGACAGCTCGATGCCGAAGCTGACGGCGACCTCCACCGGGCCCTGCGGGTCGAGGCCGGCGCGCAGCGAGCCGACCACCCCGCGCACCACGTCGGTGAGTCCGCCGGCCATCGAGACCACCCGGTCGCGGACGCCGGTGTCCTGGAACCCGCCGCCCCTGCCCAGCTCCTCCACGTCGCCGACGCGGGCCCAGACGGGCGTCCCGTCGTCCAGTCGAATCCGAGCGATCCCCTGTGCCACGGCGGCCCCCCGCTCCCCGAAACGATGATGAGGAAGGCTAGTCGGTGCCACTGACGGGCGACAGGGGACGTGCGGGGCACGGCCTATCCTGATCCCATGTACTTCACCGACCGTGGCATCGAGGAACTGGAGAAGCGGCGCGGCGAGGAGGAGGTCACCTTCGAGTGGCTCGCCGAGCAGCTGCGGACCTTCGTCGACCTCAACCCCGACTTCGAGGTGCCGGTCGAGCGCCTCGCGACCTGGCTGGCCCGTCTGGACGACGACGAGGACGACGACGAGTAGCCGAGCCGACCGCCGGCGGGGTCCGGTCCCCCGGTCGGTGACGGACCGGGCCGGCCCTCCCGCGGCCGGTGCGTGCCGGACTCGCGTCAGCCGGTCGCCGACGGACCGGATCAGCCGTCCCGCAGCCCGTCGGTGACGGTCCGGATCAGCCCTCGCCCGGCCGGTCGGTGAGGACTCCGTCACTCCGTGGGCGAGGACCCGGTCAGGCGGTCGGTGAGGCCCGGTCGGTCCGTGGGCGAGGACCCGGGCAGCCGGTCGGTCAGGCCCGGTCAGCCCTCCCGCAGCCGGTCGTAGGCGAACCCCAGCACCCCGTGCGCGACGAGCAGCGCCCCGGCCGTCGCCCAGCCGCCGCTGCGGCGGACGGCGCCCCAGACGAGGAGCGGGGCGCCCGCCACGAGCTGCACGCCGCTGAGGGCGCGGGCCTTGGGGCCGCGCAGGTACGGGCCGAGGGGCCCTTCCTCCACCGCGTCCAGTTCGGCGCGCACGGCGTCGCGCCAGCCGGGCCATTCGAGCTGTTCGGCGCCCTGCGCCAGGGCGACGGAGCGGAGCCGGTCGGCGTTCTCGCCGGGGACGAGGCCGGTCGGCAGGGCGAGACCGGCGCGGGCGAGGACGGCGACGACGCCGACGAGCCGGCTGTCGGCGTCCGCGTCCGGGTCGGCCCGGGTGAGCGGCTCCAGCGCCTGTACGTCGAGGACCGGGTCGAGGGCGAGGCGGGCGGCGAAGGTGCGCATGGCCTCGTCCTCGCCGACGGGGGTGCCGTCCGCGAGCCACGTGTAGCCGACGGTGCGACGGAAGCCCGCGGCGAGCGTGAGTCCGGCCCGGTCGCGGTCCCACCAGAGGGCGACGACGGGCCAGGTGGCGGCGGAGACCGCGAGCGCGGTGGCCCAGCCGGTGACGACCTGTTCGACCGGCTCCCCGCCGTGCAGCCACGGCTTCCCCTCGGGGACGAGCACGCTCCATTCGGGGCCCGCGGGGGCGAGGAGCAGATGCTCCCTGAGCAGTCGGGCCGGCGGGCGGACCGCGGTGGGATCGGCGCGGCAGAGCAGCAGCGCCCCGACGGAGCTGGGTCCGGATGTCGCGTTCATGGCCCCACGCTAGGCGAATTTGTCCGCATATGAGGTTAATTGCCACCACCCTGTCAGGGGAGAGTCAGGGTTGACTTCACCCGACCGCGATATATCGTGTCCATCGGGAAACACGATATGTTGCGTTGTCGAAACGGGAGGCCAGCACCATGACCGAGTGGTCCGTCACCGAGCCGGTGAAACTCGCCCCGGCCGACCCCGTCACCCGCCTCCAGGTCCGCATCGTCAACGGCGCGGTGAACGTGGTGGGGACGGACGAGGACTCCGCCCGCGTGGAGATCTCCGAGATCGAGGGCCCGCCCCTGATCGTGTCGCAGGACGGCTCGACGCTGACCGTGAGCTACGAGGACCTGCACTGGAAGAGCATCCTCAAGTGGTTCGACCGCAAGGAGTACCGCCGCCGGGCCGTCGTCTCCGTCGCCGTCCCCGCGGGCGTCGACGTCGAGGTGGGCGTGGTCGGCGCCGAGGCGGTCGTCTCCGGCATCCGGGGGCGCACGGAGGTGCGCGGCGTCACCGGCGACACCACGCTGCTCGGGCTCTCCGGGCCGGTCCGCGCCGAGAGCGTCTCCGGCAACCTGGAGGCCCAGTCGGTGACGGGAGCCCTGCGGGCCAACTCGGTGACGGGCGACGTGACCGTCATCGAGGGCGCGGGCGCCTCCGTGAAGGCCGACACGGTCAGCGGCGACATGGTCATCGACCTCGACCCGGCCGAACTCGACGGTCCTCCCGCGGACATCCGGCTCACCAGCGTCTCCGGCGAGGTCGCCATCCGCCTCCCGCACCCGGCCGACGCCCGCGTCGAGGCGAGCACCACCAGCGGCTCCGTGTCGAACGCCTTCGAGGACCTGCGCGTGGGCGGCCAGTGGGGCGCCAAGTCCATCACCGGCACCCTCGGCGAGGGCCGGGGGACGCTCAAGGCCACCACCGTCTCCGGCTCCATCGCCCTGCTCCGCCGTCCCGAACCGGACGGGGACACCGCCCCCTCCTCCGCCTCCCCCGCGACCGGAAAGGTGCTCTGACATGCCGCCCGTCTTCGCCCACGGCCGCCTCCGCCTCTACCTGCTCAAGCTGCTCGACGAGGCCCCGCGCCACGGCTACGAGGTGATCCGCCTGCTGGAGGAGCGCTTCCAGGGGCTGTACGCGCCCTCGGCCGGCACCGTCTACCCGCGGCTCGCCAAGCTGGAGGCCGAGGGCCTCGTCACCCACGCCAGCGAGGGCGGCCGCAAGGTCTACTCGATCACCGACGCGGGCCGCGCCGAACTGGCCGGCCGCGACGCCGAACTGGAGGATCTGGAGCGGGAGATCCGCGAGTCGGTGTCGGAGCTGGCGGCGGAGATCCGCGACGACGTGCGCGGCGCGGCCGGTCGGGTGCGCAGCGAGATGCGCGCGGCGGCGGGACGGACCCGGACGGCGGAGTCCTCCACCTTCGCCGAGGCGAAGGAGGAGCTGCGCCGGGTCGGCCAGGAGTGGAAGGAGCAGGCCCGCGAGGCCCGCGCGGAGGCCCGGTCGGCGCGCCGCCAGGCGAAGGAGTTCCAGCGGATCGCCCAGCAGGTGCAGGAGGAGGTCGAGGACCGCTTCGCGCGGGGCGACTGGCCGAAGGGTGTCTGGGAGGGCCTCTCGGGCATCACCGCCCAGCTCGGCGGGCTGGTCTCCGGCACGACCCACCCCAAGGCCGCGGCCCAGGAGCCGCCGTTCGCGACGGCCCCGGCCGGTGACGCCCCGGAGTGGGCCCGCGAGACCGAGCCCTCCACCGACCCCGCCCGCGACCTCGACCGTCTCCTCGACCGCTTCCGCGACGAGATCCGCGACGCCGCCCGCGACCACGGAGTGACCCAGGAGCAGCTCACCGAGACCCGCCACCACCTCTCCGCCGCGGCGGTCCGCATCACCGGCGTCCTCCGCCCGCACGCGAAGCCCTGACCCGGAGCCGGCTCGGGCGCGACCCGGAGCCCCGGAGCGCCGCCCGGACGGGAGGCCCACCGCGGCCCGACCGGGTGGCCCGGGGCCCGAGCGGAGCCGGCTCGGGCGCGACCCGGAGCCCACCAGGACGGGAGCGGCCCCCGAGGAGGGCCGGCCGACGTCCGGGCGGGGCCGGATCCGGACCCGAGCCCCCATGAGGCCAGACCCGAGCGCGCATGGGGCCGGCCCCGAGCACAGGTGGGGCCCGGCCCGGGCGGGACGCGGTCCCGGCCCGAGGAAGCGCGCCGTTCAACCGCGGACGGCCGTCACCGTCACACGGGCGGAGGGAGCGGCGAGGACCCAGGCGCGGCCGGGGGCCGTGCGGAGGACGACGGCGCCGCCGCGGGCGGTCACCCGCCAGGCGCCGGGCGGGAGCGAGAGTTCGGTGACGCGGGAGCCGCGCCGCCCGGCGGAGTCGTACGACAGCCGGTAGACCCCGGCCGCCGGATCGTAGGCGCCGGAGCGGACCGTGCCGGCGACGGCCTCGGCGTACGGCTCGGCGGTCAGCTCCTTGTTCGCGCGGAAGGCGCCGGTGCCGTCGACCGCGCAGTAGCCGCCGCCGTAGCACCACACGTAGCCGGCCCAGCCGGAGGTGTAGCGGGCGAGGGAGGCCATGGCGTCGCGGTAGAAGCGGTTCATCCCCGGCAGGGTGGTGTCGAGCGGGCCCCACTCCCCCACGAGCACGGGGACCTTGTACTGCCGGGGGTAGCGGGTCACGGCCCGCTCGTAGTTCTCGATCCAGCCGGCGGCGGGATCGTAGTCGGCGCCGGCCTCCATGGCGGTGTTGTAGAAGTGCGGGGCGTAGACGACCTTGGGATCGTCGATCCGGCCGAGCCCGGTGGGCACGCCCTCGCCGACGATGGGGGTCGGTTCGACGAACAGCCAGGCGTCCCGGTCGACCGGCCTGACCGCGTCCGCGAGGCGGTTGTACATCGGGGTCAGCTGGTCGCGTTCGATGCGCCGGGCCGCCGTCGGCAGGTCCTCGCCCTCGCGCAGTTCGCCCATGGGCTCGTTGACGAGGTCGTAGCCGAGGACGGCGGGGTGGTCGTCGAAGCGGTCGGCGAGCACCCGCCACATGCGGGCCTGGGCGCGCCGCAGGTCCTCGTCCTCGTAGAGGTGGGTGAAGGCCCGCTGGACGGCGGGCTCGAAGTACTCGGAGAACCAGTCGTCCGGGTGCGGGGTGAAGGGCAGTCCGTCGGTCCTGGTCGCCCAGGCGGGAATGCCCCGGTGGCCGAAGGCGGGACCGAAGACGTCCTGGTGGGCGTCGAGGACGACCTTGACGTCGTGGGTGTCGGCCCAGTCCAGGATCCGCTCGATCCTCCGGAGGTAGTCCTGGCTGTAGCGCCCGGGCCGCGGCTCCAGGTCGTCCCAGAAGACGAGCAGACGGGCGAGGTTGAAGCCCTTGGCGCGCATGTCGCGGAAGTGCTTCTCGGTGATCGCGGAGAGGGCGGCGTCGCCGCGGTTGGCCTTGTCCTCGACGTTCCAGCCGCGCAGGGTCAGCGTGCGGCCCCGGGCGTCGGTGAGGGCGGGTATCCCGTCGAGGCCTTCGGCTCCGGTCCCGGCCGGAACGGCGGCGGAGGCCGCCCCGGCCCCGGTCGGCGTCTGCGCGCGGGCGGCGGTCGGGGCGAGCAGCGCGGCGACGGCGAGGGCCGCGACGAGGGCGGTGCGCGGTGCGGCAGGGGTGGTTCGCAGCAAGGAAGACCTCCGGCACAAGGATGTGAGCGTTGTTCACCTTTCGCGTGCCGGAGATCCCATCAGCTTTCCTGACGTGTCATCAAGAGGTCGTCAGGACGATCTTTCCGAAGAGTTCGCCGGTGGCCATCCGCTCGAAGCCCTCCCGCGCCCGGTCCAGCGGCAGCACGTCGTCGATGACGGGCCGCACTCCGGTCGCCGCGCAGAAGGACAGCAGGTCCTCCAGCTCGTCCTTGGAGCCCATGGTGGAGCCGACGACCCTGAGCTCCAGGAAGAAGATCCGGGTGAGCTCGGCGTGCGCGGGCCGGTCGCCGCTGGTGGCGCCCGAGATGACGAGCGTGCCGCCCGGCCGCAGCGACTTCACCGAGTGGGACCAGGTGGCGGCGCCGACGGTCTCGATGACCGCGTCCACCCGCTGCGGAAGCCGCGCCCCCGGCTCGTACGCCTCGACGGCCCCGAGCTCGACGGCCCGCTTGCGCTTCGCCTCGTCGCGGCTGGTGGCGAAGACCCGCAGGCCCGCCGCCTTGCCGAGGGCGATCGCGGCGGTGGCCACGCCGCCGCCGGCGCCCTGGACGAGCACCGAGTCACCGGGCCGCACCCCGGCGTTGGTGAAGAGCATGCGGTAGGCGGTCAGCCAGGCGGTGGGCAGGCAGGCGGCCTCCTCGAAGGAGAGCTCCTTCGGCTTGGGCAGCACGTTCCAGCGGGGCACGGTCACCCGCTCGGCGAAGGTGCCCTGGTAGCGCTCCGTGAGGATGGACCGGGGCTCGTCCGGGCCGACGCCGTGGCCCGACTGGCCGATCACGGAGTGCAGGACGACCTCGTTGCCGTCCTCGTCGATGCCCGCGGCATCGCAGCCGAGGATCATCGGCAGCCTCTCCTCGGGCAGCCCCACGCCACGCAGCGACCAGAGGTCGTGGTGGTTCAGCGAGGCCGCCTTGACGGTCACGGTGGTCCATCCGGGCCGCACCCCGGGTTCGGGGCGTTCGCCCAACTCAAGGCCGTTCAGCGGCTGGTCACGGTCGATTCGGGCAGCGTAGGCAGCGAACATGGCCCCGACCCTAGGGGCCCGCGGGCGGGCGCGGAACCAGCCCCCGGTGTGACCCGTGTCGCGCCGCCGCCCCGGTTCCGCCGGGCATGCGGAAGGGCCCCGTCCCGCGGTGCGGAACGAGGCCCTTCCCGTGGCCGGGGCGTACCGGCCGGCGTGCGGAGCGGCACGCCTGCCGGACAGCCCCCGGCACCGCGTCAGCGGCGCGCGACGCCCTCGGCGCGGGCGGCGGCGGCGACGGCGGTCGCGACGGCGGGGGCGACCCGCTCGTCGAACGGCGACGGGATCACGCAGTCGGCGGCGAGCTGGTCGCCGACGACGTCCGCGATGGCGTTCGCCGCGGCGATCTTCATGCCCTCGGTGATCCGGGAGGCCCGGACCTGGAGCGCGCCCGCGAAGATGCCGGGGAACGCCAGGACGTTGTTGATCTGGTTCGGGTAGTCCGAACGGCCGGTCGCCACGACGGCCGCGTACTTGTGCGCGACGTCGGGGTGGACCTCGGGGTTCGGGTTGGCCATGGCGAACACGAAGGCGTTCGGGGCCATGGAGGCGACGGCCGCCTCGGGGACCGTGCCGCCGGAGACGCCGATGAAGACGTCGGCGCCCTCCAGGGCGGTCTCCAGGGAGCCGCTCAGGCCCGCCTTGTTGGTGAGCTCGGCGATCTCACGCTTGACGTCCGTGAGGTCGTCGCGGTCCCGGCTGACGATGCCCTTGCGGTCGGCGACGGCCACGTCGCCGAGGCCGGCCTCCAGCAGGAACTTGGCGATGGCCACGCCGGCCGCGCCCGCTCCGGAGATGACGCCGCGCAGCTCGCCGAGGGTCCGGCCGGTCAGCTTCGCCGCGTTGCGCAGGGCCGCGAGGGTGACGATGGCGGTGCCGTGCTGGTCGTCGTGGAAGACGGGGATGTCGAGGCGCTCCTGGAGCCGGCGCTCGATCTCGAAGCACCGCGGGGCCGAGATGTCCTCCAGGTTCACGCCGCCGAAGGACGGGGCGAGCCGGACGACGGTCTCGACGATCTCGTCGGTGTCGGTGGTGGCCAGGGCGATCGGGACCGCGTCCACGCCGCCGAACTGCTTGAAGAGGATGGCCTTCCCCTCCATGACCGGGAGGGATGCCTCCGGGCCGATGTCGCCGAGCCCGAGCACGGCCGTCCCGTCGGTCACGACCGCGACGACGTTGGACTTCCAGGTGTAGTCGTTGACCAGATCGGGCTGCTCGGCGATCGCGGTGCACACCTTGGCGACGCCGGGCGTGTACGCGAGGGAAAGGTCGTCCTTGTCCCGGACGGGCACGGTGGCCTGCACGGCCATCTTGCCGCCCCGGTGGAGGGCGAAGACAGCGTCGAAGGGCTCCTCGGGAGCCGCTTCGGTACCGCTGTCGTTGCGAGGATTGACGATCTCCGCTGCCATTGGGTTGACCCCTTAAGTCTTCTTCATTTGAGGGTGGCCGCTCCTGGTTGAGGAGGGGTGGGGAGGCACCGCGGCCGCCTTGTCGGGCAGCCGCTCGGGCGCGCCGCACAACGCGCCCTGAGCCCCGGATGAGGGGTGTAAGGATCCTTCTTACCGGACGGACGGCACCGCAGACGAGTCCATAACCGCTCGGTGACGCGACTCATACCGAGCGCATCCGGACGCGGACGGAGAACGACACGTCACTCGATGTCCGGATAGATGCAGACCCCACCCGAATGGCGGCCTTCCATTCGTCCGAATGGCGAGATGAACCGGAGATTCTTCGGTGAGGGGGAAGGGATTCCGGAGAAGGTCCGGCCTTGATGTACCGGCCTGTCGCGATTCGGGGGTCACCCGTTACCCGATTTTGACATCACTGGCCGTCGGTTTGAGGCGGTCCGAATGGCAAGATGCCGTAATCACACGAGGTCGCGGCGCTCGAAGACGCGTACGTGACCTACTGGCAACTCCCTCAACGCCGGAGGAACCCGACCATGACCGCACGCTCCACGCGCTGTACGACCGTCGCCAAGACCCGCACCTCCCGTCTTGCCGCGGTCGCCGCCATCGCGGTCGCCGGCTCGATGCTGCTGACCGCCTGTGGCGACCAGACCGAGGGCGGCTCGACGCCCGAGGGCGGCACGACGTCCGGCGCGGCCTCCACGGCCCCCCTCTTCGCCAAGCTCCCCGCGGACATCCAGAAGGCCGGCGTCATCAAGGTCGGCACGGACGCCACCTACGCCCCGATGGAGTTCAAGCAGGGCTCGACGATCGTCGGTGTCGACCCCGACATCGCCGCGGCGCTCTCCAAGCAGCTCGGCGTGAAGTTCCAGTTCGAGAGCGGCACCTTCGACACGCTGCTCACGGCCCTGCCGACCGGCCGCACCGACATCGTCATGTCGTCGATGACCGACACCAAGGCCCGCCAGGAGGGCCTGGACGACAAGGGCCAGAAGACCGGCACCGGTGTCGACTTCGTCGACTACTTCACCGCCTCCACCGGCATCCTGGTGAAGAAGGGCAACCCCGAGAACATCAAGTCGCTCGACGACCTGTGCGGCAAGAAGCTCGCGGTCCAGCGCGGCACCACGTACGAGCAGGCCGCCAAGGACCAGGCCGAGAAGTGCAAGAAGGACGGCAAGCCGGCCCTCACCTTCGAGTCCTTCCCGACCGACGCCGAGGCCCAGACCCGTGTGAAGGCGGGCGGCGCCGTCGCCGACCTGAACGACTCCCCGGTCGCCGCGTACATCGCGCAGACCGCGGGCGGCGGCAACGACTTCGAGGCGATCGCCAACAAGACCGACGCCGGCCTCTTCGGCATCGCCGTCGACAAGAAGAACACGCAGCTCCGTGATGCACTGAAGGAAGCCCTGGACGCCGCCATCAAGGACGGCTCCTACAAGGCCGCCCTCGACAAGTGGAACGCGGGCGACGGCGCGATCCCCGCGGCCAAGATCAACGGCGGCTCCTGACTTCCCGGCACCACTGAAGGGCAGTCGCTGTGACTGACAAGTTCGACAAAGACAAGGTCGACAAGGTTCCCGCCGGGGCGGCCTCCGCCCCGGCGACGATCCCGCCGGAGGCCATCAAGGCCATTCCGGTCCGCCACTACGGTCGCTGGGTCGCCGGTGTCGTCGTGGTGGCACTGCTGGTGCTGCTCGGCGTGGCGTTCTCCCAGGGCGATGTCCGCTGGGCGACCGTCCCCGAGAAGCTGTTCGACCCCAGCATCCTCGAGGGCCTCGGCAACACGGTCCTGATCAGCGTCGCCTCGATGGCGCTCGGACTGGTGCTCGGCGTGGTCTTCGCCGTGATGCGCCTGTCCAAGAACCCGGTGACGAGCACCGTCGCCTGGCTCTACATCTGGATCTTCCGCGGCACCCCGGTCTACGTGCAGCTGCTGATCTGGTTCAACCTCGCCCTGATCTTCCCGATCTTCAACATCGGGTTCTACAAGGACGAGATGACCGATGTCATGACCCCCTTCCTGGCCGCCCTGCTGGGTCTCGGCCTCAACGAGGGCGCGTACATGGCGGAGATCGTCCGGGCCGGCATCCAGTCGGTCGACGAGGGCCAGACGGAGGCGTCGCACGCGCTGGGCATGAGCCAGGCGAAGACGATGCGCCGCGTGGTGCTCCCCCAGTCGATGCGGGTGATCATCCCGCCGACGGGCAACGAGTTCATCAACATGCTGAAGACCTCGTCGCTGGTCGTGGCGGTGCAGTATCCCGACCTCCTGCGGGCCGCGCAGGACATCGCCTCGACCTCGTTCGCGGTCATGGAGATGTTCTTCGTCGCCTCGATCTGGTACCTGATCCTGACCTCGGTCTTCAGCGTCGGGCAGTTCTACCTGGAGCGGCACTACGCCCGCGGGTCGCTGCGCTCCCTGCCGCCCACCCCGTGGCAGAAGGTCAAGGCGAACCTCGCCCGATTCTCGAACCGTGAGGCGGTGACCCGATGACCGCCATGGTGAAGGCCGAGGGCGTCCACAAGTCGTACGGCGCCGCGCACATCCTCAAGGGCATCGACCTGGAGGTGCAGAACGGCGAGGTGTTCTGCCTGATCGGCCCGTCCGGTTCCGGCAAGTCCACCTTCCTCCGGTGCATCAACCACCTGGAGCAGATCAACGCCGGCCGCCTGTACGTCGACGGCCAGCTGGTGGGCTACCGCCAGAAGGGCGACAAGCTCTACGAGCTGAAGGACGCCGAGATCGCCGCCCAGCGCCGCGACATCGGCATGGTCTTCCAGCGCTTCAACCTCTTCCCGCACATGACGGCCCTGGCCAACGTCATGGAGGCGCCCATCCAGGTGAAGGGCGAGACGAAGGCGGTGGCGCGCGAGCGGGCCGAGCGCCTGCTCGACCGCGTCGGCCTGGGCGACAAGGCGGGGAACTACCCCTCGCAGCTCTCCGGCGGCCAGCAGCAGCGCGTCGCCATCGCCCGCGCGCTGGCGATGGAGCCGAAGCTGATGCTCTTCGACGAGCCCACCTCGGCGCTCGACCCGGAGCTCGTGGGCGACGTCCTCGACGTCATGCGGGACCTGGCCGAGTCGGGCATGACGATGGTCGTCGTCACGCACGAGATGGGCTTCGCCCGCGAGGTCGGCGACTCGCTGGTCTTCATGGACGGCGGCGTGGTGGTCGAGTCGGGCCACCCGCGTGACGTGCTGGGCAACCCGCAGCAGGACCGGACGAAGGCGTTCCTCTCCAAGGTGCTGTGAGCGGCGCGAAGGGGCGGTACGGGTCTCCCGTACCGCCCCTTCCGCGTGTCCGGGCGGGCTACCTGACCGCGAGGAGCAGGGTGTCGGAGGGCGAGGCCCAGACCGGCCGCGCCTCGGCGAAGCCGGCGGCGCGCAGAGTCTCGGCGTGCCAGCGCGGGGAGGGCATGTCGCCGTCGGCGTGCTCGCCGTAGATCTCGAAGCGGCGGGCGGTGGGGCCGGCCAGCTCCGGATCCTCGGCGGCCAGCGCCCACCACTCGGCCCAGTCCAGCGCCCCGGCGGCCTTGGCCCGGTCCATGGCGGCGTGGCGGTGGGCCCGCTCGGCGGCGTTGATCCGCGGGGTGGCGGTGTCGATCATGTGGTCGGCGTTCATGAAGACCCCGCCGTCCCGGACGAGACCGGCGAGCTGCCCGTAGAGGGCCGTCAGGGGCTCGCTGTGGAGCCAGTGGAGGGCGGTGGCGGTCAGGACGGCGTCGTACGTGCCGTGCGGCAGCCTCGCGGTCCACTCCGGGTCCTTGAGGTCGGCCTCCACCAGGGTGACGCGGGGGTCGCCGGCGAAGTGCCCTTCGGCGATGGCCAGGAGCGCCGGGTCGAGATCCACTCCAGTGCTGGTCGAATCGGGGAACCTCCGGAGGAGCCGATCCGTGATACTTCCCGTACCGCAGGCGAGGTCGAGCACGCGGGGCTTCGGTCCCACGACCGCTTCGACCATGTCGAGCATCACGCGGAACCGCTCCTCGCGGTCCGGCATGTACCACTCCTGCTGACGGTCCCAGCTCTGCTGCCAGGCCGCCCAGTCGGTTCCGGTCATCGCCGTACCGTCCCTTCCCCTTCGTAATACCCTCGAAGGGGACACAGCCGTTACCCAGCCGTTACCCCTCACGACCGAGACCCTAGCCCGCCGGAGTAAGGACTACAAGTGGAACTGGCCTATTACTCGGACTATGCCGTGCGTCTGGTCAACACCGAGGAGCCGGCTCGCAACAAGGACACCCTGACCTCCGTCGAGGTGATCCGGGAGCTCTTCGGCCCCGCCACCCAGATGGCCCGGCGGGTCACCGACCCGGACGTCGCCCGCTTCCGGTCGGTGCGCGCCCGGCTCCGCGCGGTCTTCGCCGCGGCCGACGAGGACGACCACACGGGCGCCGTCGACCTGCTGAACTCCCTGCTCCTGGAGTTCCCCGTCAGCCCCCAGATCTCCGGCCACGACATCCTCGACGACGAGGGCCGCCCCCGCTGGCACATGCACCTCGCCGACCACCCCTCGAACCCCACCGCCGGGTACGCGGCGATCGCGGCCATGGGCCTCGCCTTCCACCTCACCGAGTTCGGCGCCGACCGGCTCGGCCTCTGCCAGGCACCGCCCTGCCGCAACGCCTACCTCGACACCTCCACCAACCGCTCCCGCCGCTACTGCTCCGACCGCTGCGCCACCCGCGCCAACGTCGCCGCCTACCGCGCCCGCAAGCGCCTGGAGGCCGAACGGTCCGACCACACCGGCCTGACGGCCGACACGAGCCAGGAGAGCGTCACCGCGGCCGACCGCTGACGCCCCGGCGTCACCGGCCGGTACCGGGCCCGCACCCGCCCGAGGACCAGTTCGGGCGGTACGGCCCCGAAGACCCTGCTGTCCCCCTCGGCGGCCGGGTTGTCCCCCAGCACCCACCAGCCGCCGTCGCGTCGCTCGATCAGCCGCTTCACGATGAGCAGATCCTGCTGGAGCGGATGGCGCAGCACCGCCACGCACCCGGGGCGCAGCCGCCCGCCGTAGTGCACGAGCAGCCGGTCGCCGTGGAGCAGCGTCGGCACCATCGACACCCCCGTCACCTCGGCGATCCCGAACGGCGCCGCCGCCTCCGCCACCTGCTCCCGCCCCGATTCCCTCATCCGGCACCTCCCGGTCCGCCCGCGCGCCCGCTCGTCCACTCGTACACGAGTCCCATGGTGACCCTGGACTTTTGACCTAAGCCCCAGGGGGCGCCCGCGAAAACGCCCTTCTCACCGAGTAATGTCCCACCTGAGAAGACGATCACGAGGAAGGACGGCTCAATGCTCTCCCGCCTGTTTGCCCCCAAGGTGACGGTCAGCGCCCACTGCGACCTCCCCTGCGGCGTGTACGACCCCGCCCAGGCCCGCATCGAGGCCGAGTCGGTCAAGGCTGTCCAGGAGAAGTACCTGGCGAACGAGGACGCGCACTTCCGCGCCCGCGCCACGGTCATCAAGGAGCAGCGCGCGGAGCTCGCCAAGCACCACGTCTCGGTGCTCTGGAGCGACTACTTCAAGGCCCCGCACTTCGAGAAGTACCCCGAGCTCAACCAGCTGGTCAACGACACCCTCAAGGCCCTCTCGGCCGCCAAGGCGTCCACCGACCCCAAGACGGGCGAGAAGGCGCTGGAACTCATCGCCGAGATCGACCGCATCTTCTGGGAGACGAAGAAGGCCTGATCCAGGCCCCTCCCGCCCTCTGCTCGATAGCAGGTCAGAGGGCAAATGGAACGGCCCGCCCGGTCACCCCTGGGCGGGCCGTTGCCATTTCCAAGATCAAATGGGAGAGGGATGGGAGACGAGGTGGGCGAGGGTCACCCAGACCGGCGGTGCGCCCAGTCCTCGCCGACCGATTCCTCGGCGCCCTGCGACGCCTCCCACAGCTTCTGTAGCCCCTTCGCGATGGCGAGCTCCATCTCTCCGGACGTGTGCGAGTACGTGCCCTCCACGCCCTTCAGCTTGTGGCCCATCCGCTCCTCGACCGCCACCCGCGGGTGGCCCTGGCCGTCGAGCCAGACCTTGTGCCCGTGCCGGGTGCCGTGCGGAACCATGTCCTCGACCCCGGCTACGGCCGGCAGCGCCTTCTGGGCGGGGCGCCCGCGGCGCTTCGGCTCCTCGTCCTGCCCGTTCAGCAGCGGGTGCCAGAACCGGCCGTAGAACTGATCGTCCACCCGGAGAGGGCGCCCGCGCTGCGACGGGAAGACCAGCGTGCCGTGAGCGTTCGTGGCCAGCTGCTCGGCCAGGAGGTCAGCGAGGAACGGCGGCAGGATCAGGGTCCGGTACGAGCTGTACTTCGGCGGGACCAGCGTGAACCCCTTCGGCAGGAGCAGCTTCCGCTTGACCCGAAGGCGGGCATCCACGTCGATCTCGTTCAGCTCGGCGATCTCGCCCGCGCGGGCTGGGTCCGCGAGCCGCAGCTCGGAAATCGACTCGCAGGTCTCGCCCTTCACCACCTCATGCTTGGCGTGGGCCGACAGCCACTGCCCCTGCCACTGCACCCGGAGGTGCCGGCCGTACTCCAGGCCGAGCAGGCGGAGCTGATCCCTGCGCAGGCCAGCGACTTCTCCCATGCGCATGCCGGTGTAGGCCATGGTCAGGATCATCACGTACCACTGGTCGCCGCGGAGGGCGCGCGCGTTCTCGGCGATGAGCAGGGCCTGCTTGGGAGTGGGCCAGACGTACGTGTCCTCGGTGTCCACGGGCGCGTGCCGGCCGCGGCGGCGCTTCGACTTGGCGGGCATGGGGTTGAAGGGGATGAGGCGCTCTTCGACGGCGTCGTCGAGCAGCATGCGCAGCATGCCCTCGATGCCGTCCACGTAGTTCTTGCTGAACTCGTCGGAGAGCTTGTTGCGCCAGGCCTTGTAGGCGGTGGCCGTGATGTCTCCGAGGGGGGTGTCTTTCCACTTGGGGAGGATCACCGCGTTGAGTCGGCTGTGGTAGGTGCGGTCGCTGGTCTCAGCGACGTCCATCACCTTGATCCATTCGTCCGCCCATGACCCGAGGGTCTGGCGGCCGTCCTTGGGGTTGACGAAGACCTTCCGCTGGACGTCGGTCTCCTGCGCCCGGCCGTGGTCGAGAGCGTCTTGCTTCGTCTCGAAGCCACTCGCCGAGTCGTACTTGCCATCTGGCAGTTGGTACCGGACCCGCCAGGTCTTGCCGCGCTTCTCTGCGTACGCCACAGTGCCGCCCTCCCGGTGCGGACGGTGGCCGACAGGCACCCCTGACTGCCGATCACCTACTCATGGACTGCTTACGCGGCACGGCGGAGCGGGCAACTCTGCTCGCACGCGTCGCAGTCACCTCCTTGACGACTGATCAACTCCCGCGCCTGCCGCCTGATGACCGGGTCGGTACGGACTTTGGACGTCGCTACGCACACGATCTTCTCGCCGACCTTGCCAGCCATGCCGATGAACCCCGGCACAGGGTCGTACGCGATGAACTCGTGCATGGGCCTCCCTTCGGTGCGGTGGAACCCCAGTGGTTGCGAGCATCACACGTTGAACGTTCGACCGAAAGGCATATGTCAGAAGACAGAATCGAACGCTCCGTAACGATGTCGTTACAGCAGGAAGGTTGTACAGCTAGGGGGTTGAATCTTCACCCTCAGGCGGAATCACGCCGCGTTGACGGAGCATCTCCACGATGCCCTTCTCCAGCTCGGCCATCTTCCCGGCCGGCATATCCGGGGTCACCGCGATGACGACATCCCGGACACTCTTCCTGGCCGCCTCGTCGATGTTGACGGCCGGCGCGAACCGGGCGCCGCCGGAGATGTCGCCAGCCAACGGCGCCTCTTCCAGCCCATCGAGGATGGCGTGGCATGCGCCGGGCGCCCAGGTGAAGGCCTTCTCGACGGCGGAGTAGGTGACGTCACGAACTGCCTGCGCGGTCTCGACGCGCATGTACGTCGTGTGCGTGAGGCCGGCCGCCTTGGCTGCGTCCACCTTGTGCCAGCCGAGTTCTCGGCGGCGATGGATCACGAGCTTGGCGAGTCTCAGCCTGTCGGCGTGGCTGGGGGTGGTCATGCCCTCATGGTCCCAGGAACTCCTAGGTACCGCCAGGAACAGCTTTCAGCCTCTACGAGTCCATGACAGTCCCTTGAGGATTCCTTAAGACGGAATGGCAGGCTCCTCGCAACTCCTGCTAGTTACTGCCTGGTACTGCTAGAAGCTGCTAGCAACTCCTGTTAGGTTCTCTTCATGCAGGCACCCCGACCCACTTTCGAGGTGGACGGGGCGGCCATCAGGAAGATCCGCATGTCACGCGGTGTCCCGATCGCCGACCTCGCCCGTCGCACAGGCATCACCCCCAGCTATCTCTCGCGGCTGGAAACAGGCGTACGCCGCAACATGCGCCCGCCGAAGTACGAGGCCCTCCGCGAAGCGCTCGGCCTGCCGCCCGACACCACTCAGCTCCTTGCCGTGAGCGAGGACCGACACCCACCGAGGTGACCCCATGGCGACGCTGACCGCCGTACCCACCATCGAGGACTTCACCGACGTCATGGAGACGGCCCGCCGTCTCGGCATCGGTGCCCGCCGTCTCCGCGACGGCGTGAACCACATGGGCTTCCCCGCCCACCGCATGGGCCGCCGGCTGATGTTCAGCCCGCAGGACCGGGCGGAGATCGCGGCCATGCACCGCATCCCGGCGCAGGCGAAGCGCCGCCGCCGCGCCGCCTGACCAACGAAACGGGGCCGCCCGGACGGCCAGGTCCAGGAAGCCCCTCGGCACCTCACTGCACAGAGAAGAGGAACCGTGATGCAGAACCATATCCCCCAGACGCAGGACCCGTTGGTCGTCACCACGAACGACGGCACCGTGTGGCAGCGCTCCGGCGTGACCCGCTCCGGCCGAGGCTTGTACGCCATCGAGGGCGTGACCCCCTGCCCCGAGCACGTCATGGCGACGCTCGCCGAGCTGGCAGAGCACGGCATCAAGCCGCTGTCCCAGCCGCTCGCCCCGCAGACCGAGGACGTCACCCCGCAGGTGCAGCAGCTGCGCGCGCTCCTCGCCGGCCAGCGCGCGGCGACGGCCGGCGAGTTGGCCGAGCAGCGGCACCTCGTCGACCCGCTGGACCACGCGCTCGAGGCCCTCGCCCCGCGCACGCAGACGGGTGGCGACCGATGACGATGGCCCCGATCGCCGTACGCCTCGCGCCGGGTGCCCTGGTGGGCCGACTGTCGGCCGCGATCCTGCGGCAGACCACGCTCCTGTCCCTCGTCGCCGACTGGGCGGACGAGGAGTCGCGGGAGAACGTGCTCGCCACCCTCGACAACCTGGCCGTCGTCGCGGCGGACCCGACGGACGAGAACGAGATCCACCGCCGCGTGCTGGCCGTGGAGTGCGCCGCCGAGATGGACCCGGCCGACGTGGCGGTGACCCTCGACGAGCTGCTCCGCCTCCGCGACGAGACGGACCGCGTGATCAACGAGATCCGCAGCACCCACGTGCTCCTCGTGGGGCGGCTCGGATGACCCACGACCCCCGCCCCTGCCGCCTCTGCGCGCCGCTCCGCCACCCCTCGCAGCGCGACACCCGCCGCGCGCTCCCCCTGCTGCTCCCCGCCCAGACCCGGAGGCCCTCGTGACGACCGCCGAACCCATGACCGTCGAGCAGGGCGCCGCGCTCATTGGCAGCCCGCAGCCGATTCGGCGCGCTCCGAAGCCCGCACACCGCCCGATCCGGACGTCCGACGACATCGCCGCCGAGGTCGCCGAGCGGTTCCGGAAGGACACCGCCGGCCACGAGCTGCGGATCCTCCACGACGACGGCCTCCACCGCCACCTCCTCCTCCGGAACCCCCGGAACTCGGAGTACTGGTACGAGCTCATCACCTGGCCCGGCTCCCTGGCGGTTCGGGGCGACGTCGGCGACGGCTACGTGTTCACCCGGCTCACCGACATGTTCGAGTTCTTCCGCAGCGAGCGCGGGGGCATCAACCCGCACTACTGGGCGGAGAAGCTCGGCGGTGGCCGCCGCTCGGTGCAGGAGTACTCCGAGGACGTGGCGCGCCAGCGCATCGCCGAGGAGTTCGTCGAGGCCGTCCGTTGGAGCGACACCCCGCCCGGGCTCGGCAAGGCCCTGCGCGCCGAGGTCCTCAACCGGAGCATGCACCACGAGGCCGAGGCCCGCGAGCTCATCGACGACTTCGAGTTCAAGGGTTGGACCTTCGGCCAGGACACGTGGGAGTGGGACCTCCGCGACTACGACCCGGCGTTCCTGTGGTGCTGCCACGCGATCGTGGCTGGCATCGCCCTGTACGACCGCGCGGCCAAGCCCCCGCCGCGGCTCCGGACCGCGTGGGAGTCCGCCCGGCGCAGCCGCGCCCAGCTGCGGACCCAGGTCGCCAAGCTGGAGACCGAGCTGAAGAAGTACGTCGGCGCCGAGCCGACGATCGCCGAGGAGATGGCCTACCTCAGCAGCTGCCTCGACGCCGTGCACGACCTGTGCGACGCCGCCGAGAAGCAGGCCACCCGCTGGGAGCAGCCGCTCCCCGTGCCCGAGTGGGTCACCACCGTCCGAGCCGCCATCGACAACGCCGCTGCCCCGGCCACCACCACGCCGAGCACGCTGCGCTGGGACCGGACCGTCCTGCCGCCGGACGGCAACGACCCGAACACCATCGTCTGTTGCACCAACACGGACACCGGACGGCCGGCCGCGCTGTTCCTCGACCCGCTCGAGCGGACCCGCCTCGCGCTCTGCCTCGCCGACCCCGGCGACGTGTCCGGGCAGGCCGCGCGCCGCGAGTTCCTCCGCCAGCAGATCACCGCCCAGGGCGGCCGCTGGAAGTCGTCCCGCGTCCTCCGCCTCTACGCCGAGCACGGCTACCAATCGCCAGTCTCCCGCACCGCCCGCAACGACCTCGCCGCCCTCCACGAGGAGGGGCTCCTCGTCGTCCACGACGAGCCGGGCGTCCGCTACTACACCCCGAAGGGGGCCCGATGACCAACACCCGCACCGGCTACCTCCTGGCCGCGATCCAGGACGAGCCCGGCCCCGTCACCACCCACCGCGCCGAGGAGATCCTCGCCGCCTCCCCCTACTCCCACCACCGCAACTCGGCCCGCCGGTCGCTCCGGTCGCTGACCCGCGCCGGCCACCTCGCCGCCACCGACACCGGCGGCCGCCGCACCTACACCCCGACCGGAGCCACCACCTGATGAGCACCACCTCGCGCGCCGGGGCCCCGGCCCCGGCCGCCGAGCCCATCGCCCCCGGCCTGTACCCGGACCTCACAGCCGAGGCGTACCACGGCGACCGCTGGTCCCTCTCATCCAGCGGCGCCCGGAAGATCCTCGACTCCTGCCCCGCGATCTTCCGGCACGAGCAGGACCACCCGCAGCCGCCGAAGAAGACGTTCGACCTCGGACACGCCGCGCACCGCCTGGTGCTCGGTGACGGGCCCGAGCTCGTCGTCATCGATGCGCCGCGCTGGGACACCAAGGCCGCGAAGGCCGAGGCCGCCGCCGCCCGCGACGCCGGTGCTGTCCCCCTCAAGCAGCACGAGTTCGACCAGGTCCAGGAGATGGCGGCCGCGATCCGCCGCGAGCCCGCCGCGGCCGCGCTGTTCGCCGACGGCTCCGGCCGCCCTGAGGTGTCCGGGTTCTGGCTCGACGAGCCCACGGGCGTGACGCGCCGGGTCCGGTTCGACTGGCTTCCGGATCGCCGTCCCGGACGGCTGATCATCCCCGACTACAAGACGTGCGTCAGCGCCGACCCGGTCGACCTGGGGAAGGCGATGGCCACCTGGGGCTACCACCAGCAGGCCGACTGGTACGAGGCCGGCGCCCGCGCGCTCGACCTCGCCGACGACGACGCCGTCATGGTCTTCGTCTGCCAGGAGAAGGCCCCGCCCTACGTCGTCACCGTGTTCCAGCCCACGGCCGTCGCCATGCAGATCGCCGCCGCAAAGAACCGCCGCGCGCTGGAGGTCTTCGCCGAGTGCACGGCCACCGGCGTCTGGCCGCCGTACGCCGACGACGTCGTCCCCCTGTCCCTTCCCCCGTGGGCCGAAGCCCGCGACACCGAGGAGTACCTGTGACCGAGCTCGCCGTCCCCGACACCACCACCCCGCCGGCCGTCCCGGACCCCGCGGCCCCGACGACGTCCGCGCTGCTGCTCTGGGCCAACGAGGCCCGTCAGGCCGCGCTCGTCGCCGAGTCCCTCGCCCGCACCTCGTTCGTCCCCGCGTCCCTCCGCGGGAAGCCGGAGGACATCACGGCCGCGATCCTCGCCGGGCAGGAACTCGGCCTCCCGCCGATGGCCACGCTCCGCTCGATGGACGTCATCGGCGGCACGCCCGCCCTCCGCGCTCACGCCATGCGGGGACTCGTCCAGTCCCACGGCCACGAGGTCGAGCTCCTCGACTCCAGCTCCGAGCATTGCCACATGCGTGGCCGCCGGAAGGGCAGCGACCAGTGGCAGGAGGTCACCTGGACGATCGAACGGGCCGCTCAGCTCGGCCTCACCGGGAAGCCGGAGTGGAAGAAGC
This sequence comes from Streptomyces sp. NPDC104202, assembly GCF_055584185.1. NCBI lineage: Bacteria > Bacillati > Actinomycetota > Actinomycetes > Kitasatosporales > Streptomycetaceae > Streptomyces > Streptomyces sp. NPDC104202. Next base: position 57,822 of record NZ_JBVJMN010000011.1, read on the forward strand.
AGCCGCAGACCATGCTCGTCGCCCGCGCGACCGGCGAGATCTGCCGCCTGATCGCCTCCGACGTCCTGCACGCCATGCCGTACGCGGCCGAGGAACTCCACGACGACGCCCCGACGACCACCGTCGAGCGCGTCACCCTCGCCGAGATCACCGGTCAGGACGAGGCGGTGGCGTCGTGAAGTTCCCGCTCATCACCCGCCGCAGTGCACAGGCCGCCGTCGACGTCGCCACCGCCGGCCTCCGCCACCAGCTGGAGCAGGCCCGCGCCGAGGCCGCGCGGGAACGAGGCCACCGGCAGCGCGCGGCGGCCCACGCAGTGCAGCTCGCCGAACGCCTCGACGAGGTCACCGCCGCCAACCAGTCGTACGACGTCGGCCCGTGACCGCACCGACCCCCGCGCCCGGGATGCCGATTCCCCTCCCGGGCGCGGGCACCAACTGGCGGATCTTCGGCCAGTGCCGCGACGAGGACCCCGAGCTGTTCTTCCTCAAGACCCACGCCGGCCGCCGCAAAGCGCTCGCCGTCTGTGCCAAGTGTCCGGTCCGGGAACGGTGCCTTGCCGAAGCCCTCGCCGAAGAGGGCGGGCGGAACACCGGTGACCGCCACGGCATCCGCGGCGGCACAACCCCCACCGGCCGCCAGAAGCTCCACGCCCGCACGGCCAAGACCGCCACCTGAACCACCCCGCAACCCTCCAGGAAGAAGCCGCACATGCCGTGGGTCCGTCTCGACGACCGCTTCCCGTCGCACCGCAAGGTCGCGCTGCTGTCCGACCGGGCCTTCCGGCTGTACACCTCCGCCCTCTGCTGGTCCTCCGAGAACCTCACCGAGGGCCGGATCCTCCCGCAGGAGCTGCCGCTCGTCGCCAGGATCCGTGGGCACAAGGCGGCCGCCGCCGAGCTGGAGACCGCCGGCCTGTGGGACCAGGCCGAGGTCGGATGGGTTATTCACGACTACCTCGTGTACAACCCCGACCGGGCCCGGGTGCAGGCCGACCGTCAGGCGAACGCCGCCCGACAGCAGGCGTTCCGAGACCGGAAGAAGGCCGAGCGCGACGCCGCCCGTAACGAGGGCAGTAACGCCCCGAGTAACGGCGTTACGCCCGGGTCGGAATCGGGCCCGGATGACACGACGGACGCACGAACGCGACACGAAGACGACACGAACGCGCGTCGAGACCACCCGGCAAATCAACCATCGCCGCAGGTCAACGACATCCGTAACGGCGTTAGTAACGGCACCCCGTCCCCGTCCCCGTCCCAGGTACTCCCTACGGGAGTACCTCAACAACTCCCCGCCGTGCACGAAGGCGCCACGAAGTCCGTGGTTCCCGCCTCCGGAAGAGGAGAAGCCGAACCCCTCATCCAGGCCATGAACGCCCGCGGCATGACCGTCGCCTGGAAGTTCAGCGGCGAGGAGTGGATCTCCCTCCGCGACGCCATCCGCCTCGTCGGCGTCGCCCTCCTCGTCGAGCACGCCGAGCGCGTCTGGCGGGCGGCCAAGACCCCGCCGTTCTCCGCGCGCTACTTCCTCCCCGGCTGGACCAGCCTCCAGCCCCCCACCACCTACACCGGACCCCGCCCCGTCACCGGGCCGCCGTCCGCCGCCGAGGAGTACCTCGCCGACATGCAGGACATCGCCGCCGAAATCCACGCCAAGCGCATTGCAGGAGGTGCCTGATGGAACCCGAGCAGATCCCCCAGCTCATCGCCGAGATCGCCCTCGCCGACCACCGCGTCCGCCGCGAAGACAAGATCGAACGCCGCGCCCAGGTCCTCATGTGGGCAGGCATCCTCGCCGACGTCCCGTACGACGCCGCCGTCCGCTACGCCCACGAGCACTACACCCGAAGCACGTGGCCGATCATGCCCGCCGACATCGCCACCCGCTGGACCGCCGCCGTCGCCGACCGCCTCGGCCGCCACATCGGCACGTTTGAGCCGACGGCCCACCCCGAGCTCCACCCGGACGACGAGGCCGGCTACCGGGCCGCGCTCGCCGCCGAACGCCACGCCGTCGCCGTCGGCACCCAGCCCCCGAACGAACTCCGGGCCATCACAGCGGGCCCGGCCGCCGCCGACGTCCAAGCCCGCCTCGACCGCATGGGCACCTACATGCCCGCGTCGGTGAAGGAGACCCTCGCCGAACTCCGGCCCGACGCCGTCGAGCGCGAGCGCCTCATCCGCTCCGGACTCTCCGACCCCCGCAGCGTCACCTGCCCGTGGGAGGCCTGCCGCGCCCGCCAGGGCCAGCGCTGCCAGACCAACGGCCGTGACCGCCGCGACTACCACCCGGCCCGCGTCGAGGCCGCACACCGCACCGGAGCCGCTGCATGACCGTCCTCCTGCTCCCGCCCGCGACGCACAGCATCGTCGCCCTCGACGTCGAGCCGCTCGCCGTTGGCCCCCGCTTCGTCCGTACGCTCGCCATGAGCCGGTGGCACCGGCCCCGCACCGGCGTCCAGTTCCCCGAGGCCCGCATCTCGTACACCGTGTGGTGCGGGCAGCATGTCGGCAGCCATCGTCCTGGCGGCATCCTCACCGCCGAGGAGCCGCCCGCCGGCGACCTCGTCTGCGCCACCTGCGAGGGCCGCGCCATCGGCGCCGGACAGGAACAGCAGACCCCCGACGGCCGGCCGCTCGTCTTCAGCCCCCAGGGCCTCACCCCGCCCCGGCACTGCCCCGGCTCCCGCACTGGCCTCTACCGGCTGCTCTCCGGCGGCACGACCGGCCAATGCCTCGCCTGCGGCGACACCCACCCGCTCCGCGCCATGGGCGGGCCGTACGACTCCCGCTACGCGATCGTCCAGCACGACCCCGGCGTCGGACTCGTCGCGCCCTGCCCGTTCCACCGCTGGCGGCAGCCCCACCTCGACGGCACCGCCGTGCGCTGCTCCTGCGGCCGCCCGATGACCGCCCCGAAGGGAGCCCAGTGAGCGTCGCCTGCCGCGTCTGCGGCCGCCGTCTCCGCTCCCGCCGCTACGCCGCCGCCGGCGTCGGGCCCGTCTGCGCCCGCAAGGTCCGCGCGCCCGGCGCGGCACCGGCCGCTGACCGGCCGCCCGTCGAGCACTGCCCCGGCCAGACCACCATCCCCCTCGGCCCCGGCATTCCTGCTGCCGCCGTCGCCGTCGTCGAGGCCGCCCTCGACGACGCCGACCGCCTCGGCGAGACCGGCCACGCCCGCGCCGAACGCGCCGCCCTCTACCTCGCCTCGTCCGGCTGGACCATCACCCCCGCAGGAGGCACCGCATGATGCGCCGTCCGTTCCGCCACGACGACGCCCCCACCGTCACGGACCTGTTCTCCGGACTCGGCGGCGCATCCGAGGGCCTCAAGGAAGCCGGATGCCGGATCACCCTCTGCATGAACCACGACCGCGTCCAAGTCGCCGCCCACCAGGCCAACCACCCGGACACGATCCACCTCGTCGAGGACATCAACGCCTACGACAAGCGCAGTCTCCCGCGCACCCGAATCCTGTGGGGCTCGCCGATCTGCACCGAGATCAGCCCCGCCGGCGGGCGCCGCCGCAACCGCGGACAGCTCGTCCTCGACGGCAGCGCCTCGCCCGCATTCGAGCGGACCCGGGCGACCGCACTCGACATCCTCGCCGCCACCGAGGTCCACCGGTACGACGCCATCCTCTGCGAGAACGTCATCGAGTTCGCCACCGACTGGGCGCTGTTCGACTGGTGGCTGAAGGGGATGGAGATCCTCGGCTACAACGTCCAGATCGTGTGCGCCTCGTCGGCGCACCTCGGCGGCGGCGACAACCTCCTCGCACCGCAGCACCGGGACCGGCTCTACATCGTGTTCACCCGGGCCGGCATCCCGCTGCCCGACCTGGAGGTCCGGCCGGAGGCCGTGTGCCCCGGCTGCGGGCCGGTCCGGGCGCGGCAGGTCTGGCGCAACGACCGCCGCCGGAAGATCGGGAAGTGGGGCATCCAGTACGACTACCGCTGCCCGAACCGGGCGTGCGGCCACCTCATCCTCGACCCGACCGTCCGACCGATCTCCGAGGTCATCGACTGGGACCGGCCCGGCACCCGGATCGGCGACGGCCGCCCGGACCGCAAAGCGTTCACCCCGTACGCCGAGTCCACCCGGGCCCGGGTCGCGGCTGGCCTGGCGAAGTTCGGCGACGCCCCGCACGTCGCCGTTCTCCGCAGGAACACGATGCCAGTCGCTGTCACCGACGCAGTGCCGGCCGTCTCCGCGCAGGGCAAGCACCACGCCCTGATCGTCCCGAACGGCCGCAAGGGCGCCGTCCGCACGACGGCCGAGCCGCTCACCACCGTCGCGTGCAAGCCCCACCACTCCCTCGTCCGGCCAGCGCCGACCGTCGAGGACTGCACCCTCCGCATGCTCACCCCGCGCGAGCTCGCCTCCGCGCAGCGATTCCCCGGCGACTACGTCCTGCCGGACACCACCCAAGAGGACCAGATCCTCGGCGTCGGCAACGCCGTATCGGTGAACGCCGCCCGCTGGCTCGGCGAGCGCGTCCTCGCCGTCCTCGCCTGACCCACCACCAGGAGCGCCATCGTGAACACCTGCGGCATGTGCGAGACCCCCGTTGAGCACGCCTACCTCTGCCCCGGCTGCACCCGAGCCCTCGCCGACCGGCTCCAGCGCATGCCGCGCCTCTACACCGCCCTCGGCGCCTTCCTCGCCCCGTCGGCAGCCCGCGAGCCCGGCGGCGGCCGTACGGGCCGCGCCGAAGCCCCCCTGCCCGTCTCCGAACCCGTCCTCAACCTCCGCGGACCCGGCGGCATCGTCGGCATCCTCGAGGACTGGCGCGCTGCCCTCCACACCGCCCGCCGCTGGGCCCCGCCCTCCCCCACCGTCGGCATCCCCAACCGCGTCGCACTCGCCTCCACCGCACTGCTCCACTCCATCGACTGGATCAGCAGCTGCTGGCCCGAGGCCGGCGACCTTGCCCGCGAAATGCGGGACCTCGACGGCGACATCGCCAGCATCACCGGCGCCCGCGAGCGCCCCCGCGGTCTGCGCCTCGGTCCGTGCCCTGCCGAGCACGCCGACGGCACCCTCTGCGGCGCCATCCTCCGCCTCGCCCCCGGCGGCCAGCTTGTCACCTGCCAGTGGTGCACCACCACCTACCCGCCCGCGACGTGGACCGCGCTCCGCGACCTCATTCACCACGACACGGCACAGGCCGCCTGATCACGGCGACGCCGGCGGCTCCAGGGTCCACACCTCGGGGCCGCCGCCGCGCCACTCGATTGGCGGCCACGCCTCCGCGTCCAGCCAGCCCGCGCGCCGGAGAAACTCCACCAGGTCCGTCAGCGAGAACGCGCGCCCCGAGATCTCGCCGTCGATCCGGACCGTCCGCCCGCCCTCGTCGTCCGGCGGATTCACCACCACGTGCGGCTGCGCCTGCTCCTCATCCATGGGCCCACCCTGGATCCGGACGGCCTGGACAGCATCCGGACTGGTCCGGACAGGCGAAAGCCCCCGCCGGACAGATCCGGACGGGGGCCTCGCGCTACTCGGCGGCCTTGCGTGGTCGGTGCGTCCCGGACCCGCTGTACCCGCGCAGGATGTCCTGGACGGTGCTGGGTGAGGTCCCGACCCGCGCGGCGATCTGGCGGACCGAGACTTCGGCCTCGCGTAGCTCCAGGACCAGTGCCCGGCGTTCCTTCTGCCACGTCTTGTTGCGCTCCACCTGCGCGGCCATGGTCTGGCTCATCGCCCGGACGCGCTCCTCCCGATCCTCGATGCGCTCCACGGCGTCCAGGGCTTCCGACACCAGCCGCACCTCCTCTTCGTTCACAGCCGCACCTCTCCATCCGGGTGGGCTACTTGCCAAGAGTGTATGGGTCCCATACGCTCCATGGAAGTAGCCCAGCTACAACGCACAACGGCCCCGGCCGGAGTTCGCAGCTCCATTCGGCCGGGGCCCAGCCCACCCCTGACGACACCAGGAGAAGGCCATGACCGAGCGTACCCACCTGCCCATCCAGGACGAAGCCCTGCGACAGACCCGAGCCGACGACACCATTCGGCACGGAATCCGCTGGATCGCCGACCGCCTCACCACCCTGCGCCCCGGCGACGAGATGACCCCCAACGCCCGCCAGGTCCTCGCCATGCGGTACGCCCTCGACACCTACGGCGACACCGGTATCGGCGGAGCCTGCTGCGCCATGCTCCTGAAGCGCATGCCCGCCGTCGACCGCGACCTCAGCCGCGGCGAGTACGCCCTCATCATCCGCCCCGCCGCCCAGGGGGCGCAGAGCTGATGGACACCCCCACCTACGGGCCGGCACCCGAGCCCGACCGCACTCCGCGGCCCAGCCAGATCCTCGCCGAACCCGCCACCCACGCCGCCTGCGCCCGCGACTACGAGCAGGCCGCCCCCATCCGCGCCACCATCGACAAGCAGGGCACCCGATGAAGCCCCGCCTCCCCAGCGCGCCCCCCATCCTCTACGGCGCCTACGCCCTCGCCGGCCTCTCCCTCGTCTGGTCCGGCTACGCCATCACCGATCTCATCAACAGCGGCTGGTTCGGCCTCTCCGTCGCCCTCGCTGGCGACATCGGCTGGATCACCGTCATGTGGGCCGAGCACAAGCGGCTTGGCGGCCGGTACGCCACCGCCGCCGGATGGGTCATCGCCCTCATGGTCGGCGCCCTCCTCGTCCTCCACGGCGTCCTCGCCCACGACCTCGGCCAGGCCATCGCCGGACCGTTCGTCGTCCTCGTCGGCAAGACCGTCGCCCAGTTCGCCCTCCTCGCCATGCAAGACCCGGCCGCCCTCACGGCCGAGCAGGAGGCAGAGATCAACGACGTCATCCGCGACAGCGAGTACAAGGCCCGGATGCACGCCGCCCAGCTCGACCAGTTCGACCGTGAGGCCGAGGCCACGATCGCCCGCATCAAGGCGGAGGCTCGGGTGACGCTCGTCCGCGACGACGAGGACTTCCGGATCGGCATGGAGCGCCTAGAGAAGCGAGCAGCAATCGAGCGGAACAGCCGGATCGCGATCGCCCCGATCACGCCCGAGCAGACCCCGATCACGCACGCGAGCACCACCGAACAGCCCACGAACACCGACCAGCGCACCACCGTCAACAAGATCATGGGATGGGCTCCGACCAGCCCGAACAGCGATCGCGAGCAGTGGAGCATCACCGAACTAGCCCGCGAACAAGTCGCGAACACTGCTGACAACGCGCTCGCCATCCGGGCCGTCCTGGCCCTCCGCCCCGACGCCAACGAACAGTCCGTTGCTGCCACGGTTCGCCGTGTTCGCAAGCAGCTCGACGCCCGCGGAGGCTACCGATGATCTGGGCAACCCTCGGCGGCGTCACCATCGGACTCGCCCTCCTCATCCGCCACCTCATCCAATGGTGGCCCGGCCTCAAGGCCCTCCAGGACGCACCCCTCCAGCACGCCGGCCGCCTCCTCCCGTTCCTCGCCGCATGGTGCTACGGCGCCCTCGCCATCCTCACCGTCGGCGGACTCATCGGCTGGGCCGCCGACACCACCCTGTGGATCTCGAACTGGCTCGGCGACGCCGCGCTCGTCTGGGGCGTCGGCGGCACTGCGGGCGTCTCCTCCCGCGGCACCAGCTACCTGCCCCTCACCCAGACCGGCGGCGCGATCGTCCTCCTCATGACCGTCGCCCTGGTTGCTGCCATCAAGAAGTCCGCCCGCGGCCAGGACCTCAAGGCCGGCGCCTGGTGCGGCATCTGCCTCGGCACCAGCGCGGGCATCGCCGGATTCGCCGCGGTCCCCCTCGCGCAGGCCGCCAACAGCATCGGCGCCACCGTCTACGGGGCCATCGCATGACCGCCCACGAAACGCCCGAGGAGGAGCCGGAGCGCTCCTCCCGGACGGCCGGCGGATGCGCGCTCCTCTTCCTCGGCGGAATCCCCCTGGCGGCCGTGTTCGCCGTCTCATCGGAGGCCGGAGTCCTGGCCACGGTCGGCGCGACGGTGGGCGCTGTGTGGTGGTTCGTGCGACGCGTGCCCCATGCAGCTAACCCCGCTCCCCCACCGCCCTCAGAAGGGGCTGACGACAAGAAACCCCAGTTCACAGTGATGGCCGACGAAACGAACCCCCACCGCTCTCGCGTCGTGTGGCACGCCCAGAAGGAGGCCTGACATGGCCCTGCGTCAACCCAAGCCCGCCCCCGACGACCCCCGCCTCAAGGGCCACGAGACCGTCTACAGCTCCTCCCGCGGCGGCTGGGTCAAGCCCGACCCGAAGCCCACCCCCGGCACCCCGAAAAAGTAGGAGAGCCCGCCGTGGACCTCACCGACCAGCAGCTCGCCCAGCTCGTCGCCGTCATCACCCTCGCCGCCGGGAACAACCCGGAGAAGATGAAGGCCGGCCTCGCCCTGCACGACCTGACCGACGACGACATGAAGCGGGCCCTGTACTACCTGGAGTCCAACCGCCCCATCCTCGGACGCTGACATAGCTCCAACTGTCAGTGGCCGCCCGTACCGTGGCAGTCAGTCCCCATTCGCTGCGGCTGGCTGCCCGCGACTCGGACCCCGCCCCGCCCTACCAGGACAGCGCCCGGTACGGCGGGGCGCATCATGTACCCATGAACACACCCCTCGTCGTCGACACCCACGCAGCTGCGGCAGCCACCGGAACCCGCCCCGGAACCCTGCGCCAGTGGCTCCGCCGAGGCCACCTCACCCACCACGGCCACGACCGCGCCGGCCGCGCGCTCGTCGACCTCCACGAGCTGCAGCAGCGCGTCGCGGCCAAGGCCGCTTGATCCGCACCCCAACGGGGTGTAACACTGACCCCACATCCGGCATGCCCGGACACCGACAGGCCCGCCACCGAGCGGGCCTTCGTCATGTCACGAGACGGTCACCCACGTCCCCAGCCCACACGCGATCCGGCACGCTGACCCGATGCGCAGACTCACCACCGCGGCCCTCGCCGCCAACCTCCTCCTCGCCCTCACCGCATGCGGCACCGCCGACAACCCGCCCGCCACACCCACCGACAAGGGCGGCGCCGAAGCCTCGACCAGCAAGCCGTCCGCGAAGGTGTACACCTACCAGGACTGCGTAGCCCTCCTCGACTACGACTTCAGCCAGGGCACACCACAGGACGCCTCCAAGGACCCCGAGTGCGCCCACCTCACCGCCGCCGAGTACGCGAAGGCCGTCGGCGAAGTCCTCACCAAGCACAAGGACGAGATCATCCCCACCAGCACTCCGTAGACGAGGAGGCGCCCGTGCCCAGCAACCCCCGCAGCGGGCGCCCCTACCGCCGCCTCGTCGCCGCACAGAAGGCCCTCGGGCTGCCCTGCGCGCGCTGCGGCGGCTACATCAACCCGGCGCTGGACCCCCGCAGCGGCTGGTCGTTCACCCTCGACCACATCGTCCCCCTGTCGAAGGGTGGCAGCCTCCTCGACCCCGCCAACGCCCGCAGCATGCACCGCCGGTGCAACTCGGCCAGGGGTAACAGGACGGCCACCACAGCGCCGATGCGGGCCTCACGGAGGTGGTGACGATGCCCCGCGCTTTGACCGTGCTCGTCTGGCTCACAGGTGGCGCCCTCGTCTACCTGGCCACCCTCGGCCTTCAGGCCCTCGGCTGGTACGGGCGGTAACCCAGTGCTGTACGTCGTCACCGGCCCGCCGGCCGCAGGCAAGAGCTCATGGATCCAAGCTCACGCCACAGCGCGTGACATCGTCATTGACCTCGACCTCATCACCGTCGCCCTCACCGGACCCGGCGCACCCCACTGGAACCACGACCCGCTGCACCAGAAGGTCGCCCAGCGCGCCCGATACGCAGCCATCGATGAGGCCTGTCGACACCTCGACCAGCTCGACGTCTACCTCATTCACACGCTTCCCGACCGCAAAGCGCTCGCGCGGTACAAGCGCCTCGACGCCAAGGTCGTAGCCGTAGATCCAGGCGAAGCGATCGTCATGCAACGCATCGAAGCCATGCGCTCGCCAGCCATGCAGGCCGTCGCCACCAAGTGGTACCGCCAGAAGGCCCGACTCCCCCGACCGGCAATGCCCCAGGCATCCCGCGACTGGTAGCCCACCCTCACCCAACCCCACACCCCCAACAGCCCGGCACACGCCACCGCAACCAGGGCCACACAGCCCCAAGCCGCCGGCGCCAACCGGGCTCGACCCGGGGAGGTGGGTCGAAACTCCAGCAAGAGGGCGGGCGACCCAAAAGCTCTTGTCGCCCGGTTTTGCGCGTGGCCCGATCCCAAGAGGTGATCATGGCCCTTGTCAACCCCTTTGCCCATCTTTCTCTGAATTTGCTTGAGTGAATCACGATCGGTTGGGGTGATCATGAACGAGGAGGCAACCAGAGTCGAACTCGAACGGCTCGGCGTCATGGACACTCACCCCGGCCTCTCTGAGCTGGCACTTTCCCTCGCCCGGTCCGCTGATCAGGCCGACGCCCCCACTGCCCTGGCGGCGGTTGCGGCTCAGCTCCGGGCGGTCATGAAGGACCTTTGCAGTTTGGCAACTCCGGTCGAGGAGGGGGACTCGCTCGATGACCTCGCTGCTCGACGCGCCAAGCGTCTCGGTGCCTGACCCCGCTACCGGCTCGCAGGCCCCTCGGATCACGACCGTGCCGTCAACGCGGCTGTCCTCCTCGGGGCAAGAGGCCGTTGAGCTGGCCGCACTTGCTGGGCTGAAGCTCGACCCCTGGCAGCAGCATGTCCTCGACCTTGGTCTCAGCGAGCGAGCCGACGGCCGCTGGTCGGCGTTCGAGGTGGCGGTGAACGTCCCTCGCCAGAACGGCAAGGGCGGAATCATCGAGGCCCGGCAGCTGGCTGGTCTGTTCCTCCTCGGCGAGAAGCTGATCCTGCACTCGGCGCACGAGTTCAAGACCAGCATCGTCGCGTTCAAGCGGATCGAGCAGCTCGTCATGGGATGCCCTGACCTGCGGAAACGCGTGCTCCGGGTGCGACGGACGACGGGCGAGGAGGCGATCGAGCTCGTCACCGGGCAGACGCTGCGCTTCCTGGCCCGCTCTGGCGGGTCCGGTCGTGGCTTCACAGGGGACTGCAACATCCTCGACGAGGCGATGATCCTCGGCGACGACGCGATGGGCGCGCTGATGCCGACCATGTCAGCAGTCCCCAACCCTCAGATCTGGTACCTCGGCAGCGCGGGCATCGGCGGACTGTCAATGCAGCTCGGCCGTTTGCGGAACCGCGCCATGGCCGCTGTGGAGTCCGGAGAGCCGGATCCCTCGCTGGCGTACTTCGAGTGGTCGGTGGATCCGCACAGGGCCGAATGCGGTCCGGCGTGCACTGTGCACGCGGACCCGGACGATCCGGCCGCGTGGGCAGTCGCTAACCCGGCGCTGGGCATCCGGATCACGCAGGAGCACGTCCGCAATGAGCGGCTCAGCATGGGCTCGGGCGGCATCTTCGAGCGTGAGCGACTCGGTGTGGGCAACTACCCGAGCGACGGGGCAGATACGTGGCAGGTCATTGGCGAGGACGCGTGGCGGGCGCTGGCGGACCCGCAGTCCCGGTCCGAGGGCCCGATGGCCATGGCGGTCGATGCCACGCCGGAACGGTCGCATGCGGTGATTGCCGTAGCGGGCCCGTGGCGGGGCGGTACGCACGTTGAGGTCATCGACCACCGGCCCGGCATGGGCTGGGTTGTCGAGCGGGCGAAGGAGCTGCACGAGCGGCACAAGCCGCGTGCCTGGGTCGTGGACGCGGGCGGGCCAGCTGGGTCCCTGCTCCAGGACCTCGCGGACACGCTCGGCGTGGAGATCGTCTCGCCGAAGCCGAGGGAGATCGCCCAAGCCGTCGGCCAGTTCTACGACGCAGTCGCCGAGCAGGGGATTAGTCACCTGGACCAGCCGCCCCTCGCGGTGGCTCTGGCGGGCGCGCAGAAGCGCCCGCTGGGCGATGCGTGGGCGTGGGCCCGGCGCGGTGCCGGTGTGGACATCAGTCCGCTGGTGGCGGTCACGCTGGCCCGCTGGGGGCTCGGTGCCGAGGTCGAGGATGAAAGGGCGCCGATCCTGTGGTGAAGCTGCTGTGGGCCGTGGAGGTCCTGTCCGTGCTTGTGGCCCTCGCGGGGGTCGCGCTCATCTACCTGCCGGCCGCGCTGATCGTGGGCGGAGTCCTTGGGGTCCTCGCCGGTGAGCGGGCCCTGAACGGCCGGAGGGAGAAGACGTGAGCCTCTTCGGTCTCTTCGAGCGCCGGTCGCTGGAGAACCCTGCTGTGCCGCTGACGGACGCTTCCCTGCTGGATTGGATGGGCGGGCAGCCGACGAATGCGGGCGTGTCGGTGTCGGAGACGTCGAGCCTGCACATGCCGGCGGTGTGGCGGTCGGTTGCGGTGATCGCGGGGGTGTCGGCGGCGCTGCCGCTGCACACCTACCGGACCGGGACGAAGGACCGTACGGACTCGGCGCTGCTGGACGATCCGCATCCGGAGCTGACGCCGCTGGAGTTGTGGCGGCTGGCGTACGTGCACCGGGTGTTGTGGGGCAACGCCTACGTGCAGAAGCTGCGGGCACCATCGGGGCAGGTCAAGGAGCTGTGGCCGGTCAGCCCGGACAGGGTGCAGGTCGACCGGGAGCCGCCGTCCGACGGGAACCCGTCGGGGAAGTGGTTCTGGGTCACGGACGACTGGGGCAAGCAGTGGCGGCTGACGCCGCGCGACATTCTCCACATCCCCGGTCTCGGCTACGACGGGCTCACCGGCTGCTCGCCGGTCCGGGCCGCGGCGCAGGGCATTGGCCTTGCGCAGGCGGCTGAGACCGGGGCGGCGAAGCTGTTCGGCGCCGGCAACCTTGTGAGCGGCGTGCTGCAAACCGAGCAGCGGCTCACGCAGGAGCAGGCCGTGGCGCTGAAGTCGCGGTGGCAGGCGAAGATGTCGGGCATCCAGAACGCCCACGAGGTGGCCGTCCTCGACGCCGGCGCGAGCTTCCACCCGGTGACGATGCCGCTGAAGGACTCCCAGTTCCTGGAGTCCCGCGAGTTCCAGGTCACCGAGATTGCGCGGATGTTCGGCGTCCCGCTCTTCCTGCTGATGGAGTCGAGCAAGTCGACGTCGTGGGGTACGGGGTTGGAGCAGCAGGCGCAGGGCTGGGTGACGTTCGACCTGGGGCCCACGTGGCTGTCGCCGACAGAGCAGCGGATCACGAAGGAGCTACTGCCCTCCGGGGACTACGCCCACTACGCGCTGCAGGGGCTTCTCCGCGGCGACAGTGCCGCGCGGGCCACGTTCTACCGCGCGATGCGGGACATCGGCGCGTTCTCCTCGAACGACATCCGCAACCTGGAGGATCTGCCGCCCATCGGTCCCGAGGGCGACATCTACCTGCAGCCCACGTACATGGCCCCGCTGGGGGTCAACCCGCTGGCCGACGACGGCGGCGGCGTAGTGAGCGCTGGCACCCGGGCGGCGGCGCTCATGGCTGAGGCTCAGCGTCTGCTGGCCGAGGCTTCCGATCAGGAAGGGAGGGGCGAGGATGCCCACGATGACAACCGGGGCTGAGCGGCGGCGCCTGTCCCTGACAGATGCTGGCCTGACGGTCCGCGCTGACGACGACGGGGGCGGTGCCCGGTTCGCCGGCTACGCGTCCGTCTTCAACTCACGGACCGCGATCGGGAACCCGCTGCGCTGGGGCTTCTACGAGGAGATCGCCCCCGGCGCCTTCTCGAAGACCCTCACCGAGGGCGACGCCCGCATGCTGATCGACCACGACAGCTACTACGTGGTGTCCCGCTCGTCGGCCGGCACGCTCGCCCTGTCCGAGGACGAGCGCGGCCTCGCGGTCGACTCCGCCCTCGACACGGAACTGTCGTACGTACGGGACCTGAAGGCGAACCTGCGGAACGGCAACGTGACCGGGATGTCCTTCGGCTTCTACGTGATCAAGGACGAGTGGAACTCGGAGACCATCGAGGTCGAGGGCGCCGACCCGGTCGACGTCGATGTCCGGGTGATCCGCGAGGTCCGCCTCATCGAGGTGTCCGCCGTCACCTTCCCTGCCTACCCCGAGACCGAGGCCGAGCTGAAGGCCGTCGCCCGAGCCCTCGACCACCGCGGCGACCTCGCCGCCGTCGAGGCCCGCGCCCGCTTCCGCCCGGAGCTCCTCGACCTTGTGCACATCGACCGCGAGCCGGGTGAGTCCACTCGCGGTGTGCAGCCTGCTGAGCCGGCCGTGTCCACTCAGCCGACAGGCCTGCCGCTCTCGATGCGCATGAACGCGCTGGCCGCCCGCTACGGGCTCCCGCGCTAGCAACACCTACCCATCCCCTGTCAGCCCCCTGGTGGGGCTGTCTGGCGTGCCGTGAAAGGACACACCGCCATGAGCGATCTGCTCACCCGCGCGCTGGAGAAGCGCGCCAACACCTGGTCCCAGATGCAGGAGATCCAGGCCACCGCCGAACGCGAGGGCCGCTCCGAGCTCACCGCCGAGGAGCGGGAGAAGTGGGACCGCGCCGAGACCGACCTGAACGCGGCCTCGCAGGACATCGAGCGCATGGAGCGCATGGCCCGCCTGGACACCGTCCAGCGCGACCAGCTCATCGTCGCCGGCGGCCCCGCCGAGGAGCGCGGCGAGGTCGACCAGGAGGCCGCCTACCGGGACGCGTTCGGCGTCTTCACCCGCCGCGGCATGAGCGGCCTGGACAACGAGCAGCGCCAGCTCCTCATGTCGAACATGTCCGAGGTCCGCGCCCAGGCCACCAGCCCGGGCAGCGCCGGCGGGTACTTCATCCCGACCGAGACCCTCTCCCGGATCACCGAGACCATGAAGGCCTACGGCGGCATTCTCAGCCTGGCCAACGTCATCAACACCGCGTCCGGCAACCCGCTGAACTGGCCGAGCAACAACGACACCAGCAACGTCGGTGCGATCCTCGCGGAGAACGCGCAGATCACCGAGCAGGACGTCACCCTCGGTCAGAAGACCCTCGGCGCGTTCACCTACACCAGCAAGCTGGTGCGGGTGTCTCTGCAGCTCCTGCAGGACGACGCGTTCAACATCGACACGTGGCTGCCGCGGAAGCTCGGCGAGCGCATCGGCCGCGCGGTCGCCGCGCACCTCGCCACCGGTGCCGGGACGACCGAGCCGGAGGGCCTGTTCACCAATGCCACGGCCGGCAAGACCGGTACGACCGGGCAGACCACGTCGATCATCTACGACGACCTGATCGACCTGATCCACTCCGTCGACCCGGCCTACCGTCAGTCGCCGTCCACCCGGTTCGTGATGTCGGACTCGGCGCTCAAGATGGTCCGCAAGCTGAAGGACGGCAACAACCTGCCGCTGTGGCAGCCGTCCACGCAGATGGGCGTCCCGGACACCCTCCTCGGCTACGGCGTCACCGTCGACAACGGGGTCCCCGTTCCGGCGGCCAACGCCAAGTCGATCGGCTTCGGCGACGTGAACGCCGCCTATGTCGTCCGGCAGGTGTCCGGCGGCCAGATGATGCGGCTGGAGGAGCGGTACGCCGACTACCTCCAGGTCGGGTTCTTCGGCTTCCTGCGCCTGGACGCGAAGCCGGACGACACGTCCGCGTTCCGCGTCTACGCCCACTCGGCGACCTGATCCCTGCCCGTACCGCCGCGGCCCCAGCACGGGGCCGCGGCCCATTGGAAGGAGGCGCCATGGCGCGCATCCGCATCCTGCAAGCCGTCGGCGGCGTCGACTTCTCCTGGGCGCCGGGCGAGGAAGTCGAGGTCGACGACGAGCAGGCCGCCGCGTGGGCGGACGGCGTCCGCGCCGAAGCCGTGGAGGACTCGGAGAAGGCTGCGGCTCGGTCGCGCGGCGGTGGCCGGACCCGTAAGGCCGAGACCCGGTAGGAGGCTGCTGTGGCTCTGCTGACGCTGGCTGAGGCGAAGGCCCAGCTCGACATCACGACCACCACGTCCGACGTCGAGCTGCAGGCGTACATCGAGGCCCTGACGTCTCCGATCGAGGGGATCGTCGGCCCGGTCGAGAACCGGACTGTCACCGAGTTGGTCGAGGCGCGGGGCCCGACGATGAGCCTGCTGGAGGCGCCTGTCGTCTCGCTGACGTCCTTCACACCGGTGCTGGACGGCGGCACCGCGCTGGATGTGACCCAGCTCTACCTCTACGGGGCGATCGGCCAGGTCCGGCGGAAGAACGGCAGCAACTTCTGCGGCGGCCCCTGGACCGCCGAGTACGTCGCCGGCCGCGGCACCGTGCCGCCCACCATCAACCTTGCGGCCCGCATCCTGCTGCAGCACCTGTGGCGCACGCAGTACGGGGCGGCCCGCGGCTCGGTCGGCGGCGGGGATGACTTCGACGTCAACGAGCCCATCGCTGGCTGGGGCTACGCGATTCCGAACCGTGTCCTCCAACTGCTGGAGGACTTCAAGACGGGCCCGGGGGTGGCGTGATGGTGACCTCCCGGGTCCCGGCCGCGGTCGCGGCCCTCCTCGACATCCTGCGCGCGGCGCCGTCCCTCGCCGACAGCGTGCACATCGAGGACGGCCCGACCGCGGTCAACCTCACCGACCCCGACCGGATTTACATCGGCTGGCAGCCGAACAGCGAAGCGTCCGTGAATCTGCAGCAGGATTTCAACGCTGCTGGCGCCCGCACCCGGGACGAGGCATTCGTCATCAACTGCTACGCGGAGAGCCGTAGCGGCGACAAGGACATGGCGCCGCGGCGTGACCGGGTCTTCGAGATTCTCGGCGTTGTCGAGTCCGAGCTACGGGCGTCGGACGCCTTCCCTGAGGCGCCGACGCTGAACGGCACGGTGCTGTGGGCGCACCTCACCACGGGCGACCTGGACCAGAGCAAGTCGGAGGGGGCCCGCGCGGGCCTCAACTTCGGCGTCTCCTGCGTTGCCCGTATCTGATCACCACCCCAACCCTGAGGAGTACAGCGATGGCGCGTGTGCGCTACATCGGCGCCGGGCCGGTCACCGTGCCGGAGCTCGGCAGCCGCACTGTTCAGCCCGACGAGGTCGTCCAGGTTCCGGACGACCGGTTCGAGGGCTACGTCTGCCAGACCACGAAGTGGGAGCCGGTCGAGGAACCGGGCGCCAAGAAGACCGCGGCCAAGTCCGCAGCGAGGGAGGCCTGACCATGGCAATCGGATCTGGTCTCGGTGCACAGGTCGGGGTGGCGGCTGAGTCGACGTACGGCACGTACGTGGCGCCGACGCACTTCCCGGAGTTCACGAAGGAGTCGCTGGTCCTCAAGAAGACGACCGCGCAGAGCACGGGCATTGCGGCGGGGCGGCTGATGGCGCTGTCGTCGCGGCGTGTGGTGACGCAGCGGGAGGTGTCCGGCAGTCTGGAGATGGAGGTCGCCAACAAGGGCATGGGCGTGCTGCTCCAGGCCCTGATGGGTACGACGGTCACGCCGGTGCAGCAGGCGGTCACGGCGGCGTATCTGCAGACGCACACCCTGGCGGATACGTGGGGCAAGTCCCTGTCGATCCAGGTGGGTGTGCCGCTGACGACGGGCACGGTGACGGACAAGTCGTTCCTCGGCTGCAAGATCGTCAGCGCGGAGTTCAACTGCGAGGTCGGCGGCATGCTGACCGCGACGTTCGAAGTGGATGGCAAGGACTGCTCGGAGGCGCAGACGCTGGCTGCCGCCAGCTACGCGCCCATGTCGCCGTTCCACTTCGGTCAGATGGCGGTGAAGTCGGGCAGCTTCGGGGCCGAGACCGCCCTCGACGGCGTCCGCAAGATGTCGCTGAAGATCGAGCGCCCGCAGGCCGTCGACCGCTTCTACGCGAATCAGTCCGCGCTGAAGGCTCAGCCCATCTCGAACGACCTGGTGAAGGTGACCGGTTCGCTGGAGATGGACTACGTCGCGACCACGGTCGACGACCTCCACACCAGCGACGGTGCGACGTCCCTCGTCTGGGAGTTCGTCGGCCCGAACATCGCCAGCACCTACGACGAGACGATCCGGTTCAAGTTGCCCGCGATCAAGGTCGACGACGCGCCGCCGACGGTCGACGGCTACCAGGTCGTGCGGCCGACGTTCAACTTCACCGCCCTCTTCGACGGCACCAATCCGGTGGCCATCGAGTACATGAGCACCGACATCACCGTCTGACGGAGGTACCCCGATGGCCGTCGGCAACGTGCAGATCGTCGGGACTGGGCAGCTCATCAACCTGTCCCGCAGTTTGCGCGCGGCCGGCGGCCCGCAGCTTCGAGCGAACTTCGCCCGTCGGATCCGGCGCGCGGCCGAGCCGATGCATGCAGACCTGAAGCAGGCGATCCAGACCGTGAACATCACCTCGCCCGGGCGGGGGCAGGGGTCGCGCGGTGGGCCGTCGCCGACGACGCGCCCGTTGCGGGCGACGATCGCGGAGGCGATCCGGATCAGTGTCCGTACGGGCGCGAACCCGGGTGCGCGCGTCTGGGTCGACAAGAGCCTGCTGCCCAGCGATCTACGGAACATGGCGTCCGTGATCAACGAGGGCCGGATCCGGCACCCCGTGTACGGCAACCGGCGCCGCTGGGTTACCCAGTGGGCGTCACCCCCGTGGTGGGACACCACGGTTCGTAGTCATACCCCCCGGATGCGTGCCGAGGTCGAGCGGGTCCTCGGTGACGTACGCCGCACCATCACGTAGGAGTACCAGTGATCATCGTTCACACCCCCGACGGCGGCGAGGCCGAGCGGTTCGACTTTCGCAGCGTCCGCACCTCCGAGGCCTCGATCATCACCAGCCTGGTGAGTGGTGAGCTGACCTGGCAGCAGGTGAAGGCTCGGCTGCACGAGGACGACCCGGACGTCATGCGGGTCGCCGCATTCGTGATCAAGAAGCGGAGCAATCCGTCCCTCAGGATCGCCGACTTCGACCCGGCCGTGGACGAGCTCGTGGTGAAGCTCGACCGCAAGGAGATCGACGGCTGGGCCGAGGTGGCGGCGGAGCGTCTCACCACGTTCGACGGGCCGGCCGAGATGGCCGAGGTGGCGCTCGCAACGATCCTCGACGAGGCCGACGACGTCGACTACGCCAAGGCGACGATTCAGCGGCTGCTGGCGGGAAAATTCCCCGCCGTCCCCGACGGAGCGACGGACAGCAGCGACAGCCCGACGACCGGGGAATCGACGAGCTCCGAACCGAGTACCTCGGGCTCTTCGCCCACCTCCTCCACATCGACGGTGGCCGACTCGACGACCTGAGGGTTGACGACTTCGAGGCCTACGTCGCGTGGATCGACCAGCACCTAGCCCAGCAGCAAGGAGGCGGGGATGGCTGAGCGCCTGACGTTCACCCTCGAAGGCCGCGACCACCTGTCCCGAGTCCTGGGCCACGCCGGGGACTCGGCGGACCGGCTACGCCGCCAGATGGAGGACGCCTCCGACGGTTCCGGGCGGGCCATCCTCACCCTCACCCAGGACGCCGACGGCCGGCTGCGTGACCTCGAAGGCCGGTTCATCTCCACAGCGGACGCTGCTGCGCTCATGGGCCACCGGACCGGCGAGGCTGCTCGTCCGGTGGCTGACTGGTCTCGGGTCGCGGAGGAGGCCAGCCGGGCGGGGAAGGAGCTGCGCTCGTCGCTGCTGACGCTCGCGCCGGCGGCGATCCCGCTGGCCGCTTCCATCGCACCGCTCGCGGCGTCGACCCTCGCGGCCACCGCAGGCCTGGCGGCGCTCGGGCTGGCATCGGGCCGTCAGATTGCCGCGATGTCGGAGGCCTCGAAGGCCGAGAAGAAGTACAACGACGCGGTTGAGGAGTCTGGCCGTACCTCGCAGGAGGCCGTCAAGGCCCAGGTGGCTTACGCGAAGCAGATGGCGAAGCTGCCGCCGGAGACTCGGCAGGCCGCGGCGGCGCTCAGTGTGTTCAAGGACGGGTACGAGGCGTGGTCGGACTCGCTCGCGAAGGACACCACCGCCCCGTTGATCAAGGGTATGGGTGTTCTCCAGGGGATCTTCCCCAAGCTGACGCCGATGGTGAAGGGCTCGGCGCAGCAGCTCGACCGGATGCTGACGCTCGTCGGCGGCGGTGTCGCCAGCCCCGGCTTCGACGCGTTCATGGCCAAGCTCGACGGGTGGTCCACGGGCGCACTCACCCGCGCCACTGACGGACTCGTCCGCCTGATGCGCAAGGCCGGCGAGAACGAGGGCGGCGGCGGTGTCGCCGAGTTCATGAACTGGACCCGTCAGCAGGGCCCGGCGGCAGCCGCGACCCTGAAGGATCTGGGCACCGCGCTGCTGAACGTGCTGGAGGCGGGCGCCGAGGTCGGCGTCGGAATGCTCGACGTGGTCCAGGTGCTCAGCCGCCTGGTGGCCGCGGTGCCTCCCGAGGCGCTGACGACGCTGCTGCAGCTGGCGATCTCTATCAAGGCGGTCAGCCTGGCCGTGGCCGGAGCCACCGCCGCGCGGACTGCGATGGTCGCGTTCGGCGCGCAGATTATGACCATGCGGACAGCTGCTGCCGGCGCGCCGGGCCCGCTCGCCGCGGCCGGTACTGCGATCACCGGCCTGTCCCGTACGGCGAAGATCGCGCTCGCTGGTACGGGCCTCGGCCTCCTGGTGATTGCTCTGACGGAGTTGTCGCAGGCTGGCAAGCAGGCGCCGCCGGATGTCGACAAGCTGACCGGGTCACTGAAGGAGCTCGGCTCGACTGGCAAGGTCACGGGCGAGGTGGCGCGCGCGTTCGGCTCCGACCTCGGCGGCCTGTACGACAAGGTCCGGTCCCTCACCGATCCGTCCGCCGTCGACTCCGTCCAGCAGTGGATCGTGACCCTGGGCGGCCTGGGGTCCTGGGACTCCACCCCGGTGAAGGAGGGCAAGGAGAACCTCGACGCCGTCGACAAGGCGCTCGCGGGCATGGTGTCCAGCGGGAATGCCGACCTGGCGGCGGCGGCGCTCAGGGAGCTGACGGCCGAGTACGGGAAGGGCGGCCGGGACACGGCGCAGTTCACGCAGCAGCTGGACGACTACGAGAAGGCGATCGCTGACGCGGCGTTCGAGCAGCGGCTCGCGGCGCAGAGCATGGGCCTGTTCGGTGAGCAGGCTGTGGCGACGCAGCAGAAGCTCGACGCGCAGAAGATGTCGGCGGACGGACTGCGGCAGTCGATCGTCGCGCTGAACGACGTGAACCGCGCCGGGCTGGGCGGGCAGATCGCCTTTGAGGCGGCTCTGGATGCGACGACGAAGGCAGCGGAGGAGAACGAGGGGGCGTGGGGCAGGAACGCCAGCGCCTATGACCTGTCGACCGAGAAGGGCCGGGCGGCAGCGACCGCTCTGTCTGATCTTGCGGCGAAGACGGATGCGGCGACGGCGGCCGCGCGGGAGTCCGGGGCGTCGTGGTCCACGGTCAACGGGGTCTATGAGCGTGGCCGGCTGAAGCTCATCGCTGCTGCCCAGCAGATGGGGCTCAGCGAGACGGCCGCCAAGAAGCTTGCAGATCAGATCCTCCGGACGCCGGACAAGACGGCCAAGCTCAAGGGCAACCTCGAAGACTTGCAGGCCAAGCTGGACGCCGCGAAGAAGCGTCTGGCTTCCGTCCCGGATGGCCGGCGGGCGCAGCTGAAGGCAGAGATCGGCCAGCTTGAAGCGCAGGTGGCCCGGGCCCGGGGCGCGATCAATTCGGTCCAGGGCAAGACGGTCTCCGTCATGGTCCAGTACCGGGCGTCCCACAGCAGCGCCTCTGACTTCACCAAGTCCATCGGCGGGTACGCCGGGGGCGGTACGCCGCGCGCCGGCGAGTGGGCGTGGGTTGGTGAAGAAGGCCCCGAGCTGGTGCAGTTCAAGGGCGGCGGGGCCCGGGTCTACGACCACCGCACATCCATGGGCATGGCCGGCCAAGTTGGTGCCGGGCAGAACGTCGGTGCCGGCCTGATGGCGG
The DNA here is from genome assembly GCF_055584185.1 of Streptomyces sp. NPDC104202. Lineage (NCBI taxonomy): Bacteria > Bacillati > Actinomycetota > Actinomycetes > Kitasatosporales > Streptomycetaceae > Streptomyces > Streptomyces sp. NPDC104202. The sequence goes on from NZ_JBVJMN010000011.1 coordinate 79,625, forward strand.
GGATGCTCGGCTCCCGGTCCGGAGTCGAGCAGGCGGCGCGCGGCATGGCGGCCGGCGTGGAGGCCGGTATCCGTGCCGAGCTGGAAATCGCTTCGCCGTCCAAGAAGACGAAGAGGCTGGCCAAGCACGCCGTGGATGGTCTCGGGCAGGGCCTTGCCAGGCAACGGGCCAAGATCCAGGCCCAATCCAAGGCCCTGGCGAAGGACATCTCGGATGGGATCGTTCGTGGGCTGACTGGTTCGAAGGACAAGATCCAGGCCACGGCAGCGGATCTCAACCGGGACATCTGGGCGGCGTGGGCGGGCCAGGAAACCACCAAGGATTCCAACCTGGTCAAGATGATCAACCGCGAACACGACAAGCTCCAGGCTCTGGCGTCGAAGCGGGACTCCATCAAGAGCCAGCTCGCGAGCGCGCAGAACCTGCTGAAGTCGCGGATCGACGAGCAGGCGAACTACCGGGCTGGCGTCAAGTCGACGGCACAGGGCGCGGCGTCGCTGTCGAGCCTCGGCCTGGAGCAGAAGGAGGTCACCCCGGGCTCGATCCGTGCGGGTCTGGCTCAGAAGCTGGCGAAGCTCAGACAGTTCAACCGCTACATCTCGATGCTGACCAAGCGCGGCTTGAACAAGAACCTGCTCCGGCAGGTGCTCGCAATGGGGCCGGAGGAGGGCTTCGCCTACGCGGCTGCTCTCGCTGGGATGACGGCTGCCGACTTCAAGTCGGTCAACTCGATCCAGTCGCAGATCGACACGGAGGCCGACAGCCTCGGCAGGCACGGAGCGAAGACCCTGTACGACGCCGGGGTCAACAGCGCGAAGGGTCTGGTCGACGGGCTCAAGTCCCAGCAGAGGGCCATCGAGCAGCAGATGATCGCGATCGCCAAGGGCATGGAGAGGGCGATCAAGAAGGCTCTCGGCATCAAGAGCCCGAGCCGAGTCGGCATGGCGATCGGCGCGAACTTCGGGCAGTCCGTCGGCGGCGGCGTGGTGTCCGCGCTGCCGGCCGTCGGGCGCGCGGTCGACAGCGTCGCTGGGCGCATGGCGTCGATCCGTCCCATGCCCGGCCGTCCTGCCGCCGGCCTCGCGGCTGCTGGTGCGGGAGGTGGGGGGACGACGGTGAACGTGACGGTGCAGGGTGCGATCGATCCGGTGTCGACCGCGAAGCAGATCCAACGAGTGCTGCTGGCCGACAAGCGGATCAGCGGCGGCATGGCGAGGGGGTTCGAGTGACGAGGGTGACCCTGCAGGCAGGCTTCGGGTACTCGGCGGTGGCGCCGGATCTTGAATGGACGGACATCACCCAGTACCTGAAGCTCTCGACCGACGAGGGCGTCCGCATCACCCGCGGTGCGTCCGACGAACTGTCGGACGTGCAGACAGGGACGATGTCGCTGGAGCTGGACAACAGCGACGGCAGGTTCACGCCCGGCCGCTCGGGGCCGTACTCGCCGCACGTCCGCCGGAACTGCCCGATCCGGCTGATCACCACCGTCCTCGGTGGGATCAACCACTTGACCGATCCCGGATTCGAGGCGTCGGACAACGGCTGGGACGCGACGCCCGGTCTCGCCCCAAATTCGGCCGTGCGTGACATCACACATGTCCGGTCCGGCATCTGGGGCTACAAGATCGGGTGGACGAACACGGGCACTGGCGGGGTGATGCAGGTCCCGTTGTACGGGCTCACGATCGGCGTGCCGTACACCGCGTCCGTGTACGTCTACGTGCCAGCCGGAGACCCGGCGGTGCGGCTCGACATCGACGGGTCCACCGTCGGTACGGCGTCGTCGCTGACGGGCACGTTCCAGCGGATCAGCGTCACGTGGACGACGACCGCCGCCTCGCACACCCTGCGGATCACCACGAACACCACCTCCCCAGTGGTCGGCGACTTCGTGTGGATGGACGAGGCGCAGGTCGAGCAGGGCTCCTCGCCCACCACCTGGTCGTCGACACCCGCCACGCACCACCACCGCTTCTATGGGATGGTCACTAGCTGGCCGATGGGGTGGGAGGGCCTGCAGTCGACCGTCCGCATTCAGGCCTCCGACATGATGAAGTGGCTCAGCCGTCGGCCGTCGCTCGGCCCGATGCTCGTGGAGGAGGTCCAGGGCGACGAGGCCAAGCTCTACTACCCGCTGTCCGAGCCCGAGTCGAGCACGTCGGGCGGAGACCAGTCCGGCTTCTCCCGGCCGTCGATGGCGATCCAGCAGACCTCCGTCGGCGGCACGCTGGAGTTTGGCACGGGCGTCGGGCCGCCCTCGGATGATCTGTCCGTGCCGACGTTCACGCCGTCGTCGGCCACCGCCGGCAAGTACCTGCAGTGCACGATCACTCCGCTGCTCACTTCCGACGGGACCACTGGCCAGCCGATCCCGGGTGACCAGGCGTTCGAGGTCTGGTTCTCCACGTCTACGTCGGGCCGCACGATCATGACCTGGTCGGCCGGCGCCCCGGCGGCCTTCGACTCCGGCATCCGCTTTCAGCTGGAGTCCGGCACCGGAAAGCTGCAGGTCGTCGAGTACTTCCCGATCGGGCCTACCACCTACACGATCGCCACGCCGAACCTCGCCGACGGGCAGCCCCACCACCTGGTGTGGGACGAGGCTGGTCATGACGTCTGGGTCGACGGGGTGCAGTACGCGGTCGCCACCACCACCTGGGAAGACCGGATCACCCTGAACGTCGGCGCCAACGAGGTCGGCACCAGCCTGTGGTCGGGGACGATCAGCCACGTTGCTGCCTACGTCCGCCTCGGTGGCTTCCCCGCGATCTCCGAGCTCGTCGAGCACTATGCGGCCGGGATGACGGGGCATGAGGGCGAGTCGTCGTGGATCCGCATGTACCGGCTTGGCGGGTACGCCAGGATCCCCGAGGTCATCCCGCAGGGCAGCTTCTCGGCGGTCGCATCGCAAGGGCAGCTCGGCTCGTCGCCGCTGTCGCACATGCGGGACGTGGAGCGCACTGAGTCCGGCCGGCTCTTCGCCGACCGGGCGTCTGCGGCGATGATTTTTCAGTCGCGGACAGTCCGCTACAACCCGACCTCAGCCGCCACGCTGGAGTATGCGGACCTGGAAACGCCCGACGTGGAGTTCTCCGACGACGATCAGAAGCAGGTCAACCTGGTCCGGGCCAGCCGCCCGGGCGGGGCAACACAGCGGGTACAGGACCCCGACTCGATTGCGCTCGACGGGATCGCCGAGGAGCAGCTCGACATCCTCAAGACCAGCGACTCCGAGGTCATCGACGCGGCCACGTGGAAGGTCATTCGGTACGCCGACCCCCAGCCGGAGATGCGCCAGCTCCCGGTGCAGGCGGCAACGCTGCCGGTCGCTACGTACCGGGCGCTTCTCGACGCGGACATCTCCACCGTGCTCACCGTCACCGACCTGCCGGACGAGGCGCTGGCCCCGTCCGTCACGGTGGCTGTCGAGGGCTACACCGAGGAGATCAAGGAAGCCCAGCACAACATCAACTTCCACACCTCGCGCGCGGACCTCGGCGCCGTCTGGGTCCTCGACGACCCCGTCTACTCGGTGCTCGGCACCACCACCCGCCTCGCCTACTGAAGGGCTACCCATGCCGGGAATCACCCGGGCGGAAGGCTTCTACCTGCCCCCGCCTCACCTGCCCGCAAGCCGGTGGGATGCCGAGCCGCCGGCGATGCGTGCCGTCCGCTGGTACGAGGAACGAAGCCAGCGCCGAATCCCCGTCGGGGAGGGGCTCATCCTCGATCAGCCGCTCTACGCGCAGATCAACCACGGCAGGTGGGTCGCCAACTGCACGTGCTTGTCGGCGCAGATCGTCACGCCGGCCGACCCCCGCATGTGGTGCGTGGAGTGCGGCACCGGCTGGTGGCAGGTCGTATTCCCCGCCGACGTGGCCGCCGTCGAGCAGCAGCTCGCAGCCCTGCCCCTCGCCGACCGGAACTGGTGGGCCGCGGCCGACCCGACCGATCCGGCCCGTCCCACCCTGGAGGTCTGATGGCGATCGCCACCCCGCGCACCTGGGTCGTCGGCGAGGTCGTCACCGCGGCCATGCTGAACGCGGAGATCCGCGACCAGTGGACGGACTTGATCTCCGGGTGGACCAGCTACACCCCGGCCTGGACGTCAACCGGCACCGCGCCGGCCCTGAACAACGGCACGATCTTCGGCCGGTACAAGCTGATCGGGAAGGTGTGCACCGCCAACTTCGAGGTGAACTTCGGCACCACCTCGACCTTCGGCACCGGCACCTGGGCTTTCAGCCTCCCCTTTACCGCGGCGAGCCCCGCCAGCTCCAGCGCGAACTTCTCCTACCTGGGAGCCGGACGCGGACACAACGCAACCCAGTGGACGACCGGCACGGTCGGTGTGCTGAAGGCCGGCTCGGTGGCCCGCATCTACTCGCACGAGCGTGGCACCGAATGGAATGCGACGACTCCGCAGACCTGGGTCGGCGCCTCGACCAACTACCTCCAGGGCCAGGTCACCTACGAGACCGTCTGACTCTTCCCCACCCCGTACGCCCCGCGCCGCCGGCCGGGGCTTTCATCATGTCTGGAGGCCTCATGGCCACACCGATGACTGCCGACGAGTGGCTCAGGGCCTTGCGCGAGGAGGGCGTCACCGACATCGTCGAGATGCCCGGCTGGCGCACGCACAACCGTGGGCAGCGTGGCGACGGCTGGGGCGATGTCCACGCCACGATGGTCCACCACACCGCTGGCGAAGGCTCCGGCCTGGCGGACTACTGCTACCGCGGGAACGCCGACCTCCCCGGCCCGGTCTGCCACGACTTCCTCGCCCGCACCGGCCGGCTGTACCTCGTCGGCAACGGCCGGACGAACCACGCAGGCATGGTTGCCCGGAACGCCTACGACGCCGTCCTCAACGAGCGCGCGGAGCACCCGGCGCCCGGACCTGACGAGCTCGACGGCAACGCCCGCTCGTACGGCATGGAGGTCGAGAACTCCGGCGCCGCGGACCGCCCGTGGCCGAAGGTCCAGTACGACGTCGCGGTCCGCGTCCAGGCCGCCCGCTGCCGGTTCCACGGCTGGAGCGCCGACAGCATCTGGGCCCACAAGGAAGCCACCCGCCGGAAGCCGCTCGACCCCCGCATCCCCATGGACACCTTCCGGCGCGACGTCGCGGAGCGCCTCGCGCACCCCGCGTCCTGGTCGCCCGGCGACACCGAAGAGGACACCGACATGACCCCTGAAGAGCGCAAGATCCTCACCGACACCGCGGCTGCCGTGAAGCGGATCGAAGCCGCGCTCGCCCAGAAGCCGTGGACGTACAAGGGCAAGGGCGACCCGCGCGACATGCACCAGGTCGTCAAGGACATCGACACGACCGTCCACAGTCTCAAGAACGCCGGCCTCACCCCGGCCCAGATCGACACCCTCGTCGACAAGCTCGGCGACTCCCTCGCCGCCCGCCTCGCCAACTGAACGGAGCACCCCATGTCTGATGCCTCGAAGCGCACGGCCCGCACCGTCCTCCAGTCCGCCGTCGGTATCGCCGTCGTCCTCCCCGCCGTCGTCTCGGCGTCCGGGGTCCCGGAGTCCCTGCCGTGGGTCGCTGGCGCCCTGGCGGTAGCGGGCGGCTTCGCCCGGGTCATGGCCCTCCCTGCCGTCCAGGCGCTGCTGCCGCGCTGGCTCCGTACCGACGAGCTGGAGCAGCGGGGGTGACCCCGTCCGAGTCCACGCAGGTAGCGGTCGAACTGGCGGAGATGCGCGGCGAGATCAGGACTGGGTTCGCCGAGGTGTCGGGCCGGCTCGACCTCGCGCTGCAGCGGACGGACCAGAACGAACGGGCGCAGGCCGAGCAACGCGACACCGTGAAGCGGGTCGAGGAGCGCGTCGACGCCCTGGAGGCGAAGGCCGAAGCATCGGCCACGCACGGCCCGCGGCTCGCGGCGGTGGAGAAGCTGGCGTGGACAGCCGTTGGGATCGGGCTCCTCGCAGTCCCGGCCGGCGGCTGGCTCGTCAACGTCCTGGTGAAGTGATCAGCACGCCACGCCCCCTCCGCCTTCGGGCGGAGGGGGCGGCTTCTTGCGTTCTGGATCACACGACAAGGGCCTTGCCCCATACCCTGTGAGGTGTCGAGTCTGCACAGAGATTGGGGCAAGGCCGTGTCACCTGATGCTACCCCGGACCCGTACGCCCACCCGGTGGCTTTCGGGCAGCGCATGAAGATCCTTCGCGAGCGGCACGGCATGACCCGCGAGGTCCTTGCCGGCCTCGTCGGCATGTCGCCCTCGTGGGTGAAGCGGGTCGAGCTCGGCCAGCTTCAGGCCCCGGGCCTCGACATGGTCATGCGTCTCGCTCAAGCTCTGCGGGTCCGGGACCTCTCCGACCTCACAGGACGCCCCGACGTGCACGTCGATCTCTTCATCGGCCCCGGCCATCCTCGCCTCGCTGCCGTCCGCGCAGCGGTGGACGCGCTGCCGATCGGCGTGTCTGCCGCGGCCCCGCCGCGCGCCGAGCACCTTGCGGCGCGGCTCGCCAGCGCGTGGGCTGCCCGGCACTCCGCCCCGGACCACCGCGAGCGGATCGGGATCCTGCTGCCGGATCTGATTCGGGACGCGCAGCTTGCTGTCCAGCACGCTGAGTCCCCGGTGGCGTGGCGTGCGGCTCAGGCCGTGCTGGCCGAGGTGTACAGCCTGAGCCAGTTCTTCCTCGCCTACCAGCCCGACAGCAGCCTGTTGTGGCGCGTGGCCGAGCGGAGCATGGTTGCCGCGCAGCAGTCCGCGGACCCGCACACCATCGGCGTCTCCGCGTGGCTCCTCGCCCAGGCCCACCGTGACAGCGGCCCCGACCACTACGACGCCGCGGACACCATTACCCAGCAGACCCTCGACTACCTGACCCCGCTTCTTCCCGACGCGGACCATGACGTCCTTGCGATCGCCGGCGCGCTGACTTTCGAGGCGGGGTACACGGCGGCCCGCCGCGGGTCCTCGGCCACAGCGTGGCGCTACTGGGACACGGCGCAGGAGATGGCCGCCCAGTTGCCCGGCGGCTACTTCCACCCGGTCACGTCGTTCTCGCGGGCCATCATGGGTGCCCACGCTGTGACGGTCGCGGTCGAGCTCCACTCCGGCCGGGAGTCCGTACGGCAGGCGGCACGGGCGGACGCCGACGTCATCCCGTCCCGGCCGCGCCGGGCCCGGCACCGCATCGAGCAGGCCCGCGGCTACCAGCTCGACGGCCAGCCGGACGTCGCGATCGCCACCCTCGATCAGGCGCACGAGGCGGCGCCGGAAACGATCCGCTACAACGGCTACGCCCGAGCGATCATCCTGGAGGAGGTCGAGTCCAAGGTGGCCAGCCGCCGGCGCCGGGCCTCGGAGCTCGCAGTGAAGGTGGGTCTGCTCGCTGCGTGAACGAGGGGACACGATTTGTGTCCTCTGTTCTGTCGGGGCGCTCGTACCGTCGAGGTCAGCAGATGACCTTGAGGGAGGAGCGCCCCGTGACGTTACCGACGGCGGCCCCGCAGCCGAGCCTGCGCAGCGGACGCGACTGCACGTACTGCCCCGAGCCCGGCGCTGACGCGTGCGTCCGTACCCAGGGCGACGGCGGCACCCACATCTACGCCCACCAGGCATGCGCACGGGCCAAGGGGGTGTCCCCGCTGTACGTCTTCACCGACGAGCAGCCGACGGCCGGGGGTTGCTCATGAGCGCCACCTACGGGCCGATCCGCTGCGACCGGTGCGGTGAGCCGATCCAGGGCAAGGTGAAGTCGGTGCCGACGTTCTCCGACTCCGGCGCTCGTCCGGACGTGAAGATGCACGACAACCCGCTCGCCTGCGCGCCGCTTCGCCGTCGTCGCTAGTCTCCTGCTCGTCCGTGTTCTCGGCGGACCACGGGCGAGCAGGTCTGAACACCCCGGCCGGGTCCGTCTCCCGCGCCAGCCGGGGGCTACCGCACCAGCTCTGCGAGAGGCACGCCAAGCGCGTCGGCGATTAGGACGAGGTCGCCGTAGCGGGGGTCGCTCTCCCCGGCTTCGATGCGCTGCAAGGTCCGGCGGTCGATATCGGTCATCTCCGCGAGATCTTCCTGAGTGTGGCCCCGGTCCATCCGCTGGTCGTGGATACGCCGCCCAAGAGCACGGCGTAGGTCGCGGACCCAGAGGGGTTGTTCGTGAGGCACTCGACAACGCTGTGAGCTGCGTGATCCCATGTCAGCGTCAGTAGTGACGCTTTTTTTGATCATGGTACGGGGCGCCATAAACGGCCGCCCGTTCGCCGAGCACCCCCGGCGGGCGGGCGGTCTTTCCGTTGCCTGCTCCCACCTCCGGGAGGCGTGGGAGATTCCATGGGAGATGATCAAGGGGAGTCGTTGCACTGCTCTGCCAACTCCTGCTAGATACTGCTAGATAGCGGCACCGAGAAAGGGCAGGTCAGCGACATACGTGCAGGTCGCGATCCCGCCCGGGAAGTTGCCCGACAGATCGACCGCATCTTCTGGGAGACCAAGAAGGCCTGACCTTCGCCGTCTCCTGAACACCCGGAAGGGCCCGGCCGCACCACGGTCGGGCCCTTTCGCGCGTCGTGAGGGCAGGGGCGTCGCCCCCGCCCGGCGGGACGTCAGGGCGTGGTGGGGAGGGTGTAGCGGCGTTTGGGGTGGGAGGTGGCGCCGAGGCGGTCGTAGAAGCGGATGGCGCCGTCGTTCCAGTCGGGGGTCTGCCATTCGACGCGGGGGAGGCCGAGGGTGCGGGCCTCGGTGCGGACGGCGGCGACGAGGAGGGGGCCGAGGCCGTGGCCGCGGGAGGTCTCGGCGAGGTAGAGGCAGTCCATGTGGAGGTAGGCGGCGCCGTCCCAGGTGGAGAGTTCGGGGGCGCAGGTGGCGTAGCCGGCGAGGGTGCCGTCGGGGAGGGCGGCGACGAGGCAGCGGAGGCGGGGCGGTTCGGGGCCGAAGAGGAGGCCGGCGAGGCGGTCGGCGAGGCCGGGGGCCGGCGGGGCGGCCTTCTCGTACGCGGCGTGCTCGCGGACGAGTTCCACGACGCGGGGCAGGTCCCCGGGCTCCGCGTGTCGTACCACTGCCCGGCCGGGGCCGTCCTCGCGTGTGCTCATGCGGTCATCATGCACGGTCCCACGGACAGTTCGGCGGCCGTGCCCTGGCGGCGCAGCCACTCGCGGTAGGGGGCGGCCCGCAGGGCCACCTCGCGGTAGGCGGCGGCGAGTTCCGCGTAGAGCAGGTCGAGGGGGGCGCCGGGGCGGGCGTAGAGCAGGAGCCGGACGGCCAGCGGGTCGCCGCGGAGGGGGCGGATGGCCATGTCGTCGCGCGGGCCCGAGGTCGGCTGGCAGGGGGCGACGGCCTCGCCGAGCACGACGAGCGAGGCGGCGGTGTGGTAGTCGCCGTGGAGGAGCGGCGGGTCGATGCCGGCGGCGCCGAGGACCCGGCGCAGGCCGTCCCATTCGCCGTCCACGGTGGGGTCGACCATCCAGTGGTCGTCGGCGAGGTCGGCGAGGTCCACGACGGCGCGGCCGGCGGTGGGGTGGTCGGGGGACATGGAGATGAACTGCGGTTCGCGGGCGACGAGGACCCGTCCGGCGAGACCGTCGGGGACGCGTAACGGGCAGCCCTCGACCTCGTGGACGAACGCCACGTCGAGCTGGCCGGCGGCGACCGCCCTGAGCAGCGCGTGGGCGGAGACGTCCATGCGGAGGCCGATGTCGGTGTCCGGCAGCCGCTGGCGGAGCCGGCGGAGCCAGCCGGGGAGGGCCCGGCTGGCGGTGGAGCCGACGCGGAGTCCGGGGCCGTCGGTGCGGGCGGCGGCGGCGCGGGTCTCGGTGACGAGCGCGGCCATGTCCGCGACGAGGGGGCGGGCCCGGCTGAGCAGGGAGCGGCCGATCGGGGTGGGGCGGCAGCCGGTGCGGCCGCGGGAGAACAGTTCGGCGCCGAGGGAGTTCTCGATCCGGCGCAGTTGGGTGGTCAGCGAGGGCTGGCTCATGCCGAGTTGCCGCGCCGCCTTGTGCAGGCTGCCCGTGTCCGCGATGGCGCACAGCGCGCGCAGGTGTCTCACCTCCAGCTCCATGCCCCGAGGGTAGGGCGGCGGCCGGGCGTCGCACCAGATATCCGGAACTCTTCAATCGCCTTGCATTCCAAGGTAGTTGAGGGCACCGAACCAGGGTGATGCGGTGGAGCTATCGGGGGTTGGCATCATCCCCGCGCGCCCCGGCTGCCCCGAGACTCTCTCCCGACCCCAACAGGAGGAGCCCCCCATGCGTCACCCCAAGGTCCTCACCTCCGTGCTGACCGCCACCCTCGGTCTCGGCCTCGCCGCCTCCCTCGGCACCGCTCCGGCGGCCGCCACGGCGCCGGCCGCGCCCGCCGGCGGCGCCACCGCGGCGTACGCCGGTTCGGCCGCGGAGGCCAAGGCCAACCAGGCGTTCTTCGACGCCGTCGTGAAGTCGGTGGCGAAGAAGCGCGCCGCCGCCCCGGGCGCGGCCGCCGTCACCGTCGTCTACAGCTCCGCCAACGCCCCGAGCTTCCGCACCCAGATCGCCCGCTCGGCGCAGATATGGAACAGCTCGGTCGTCAACGTCCGGCTGGTCGAGGGAAGCAACCCGGACTTCCGGTACTACGAGGGCAACGACTCGCGTGGCTCGTACGCCAGCACCGACGGTCACGGCGGCGGCTACATCTTCCTCGACTACCGGCAGAACCAGCAGTACAACTCCACCCGCGTGACGGCGCACGAGACCGGTCACGTGCTCGGCCTGCCGGACCACTACAGCGGTCCGTGCAGCGAGCTGATGTCGGGCGGCGGCCCCGGCACGTCCTGCCAGAACGCCCAGCCGAACGCGCAGGAGCGCTCCCGCGTGGACCAGTTGTGGCGCTACGGCCTGGCCTCCGCGTTCAAGACCTCCTGAACCGGCGGCGTCCGGACCGGCACGGGTCGGCCCGGTAGCGCGTGATCGACGGACGGCGGCGGCCCGCGACGGGTCGCCGCCGTCGCGTTCGGGCGGCGTCCGCCGTCAGGCCGTCTGGAGGAGGCGGCGGCCGAAGTCCGCGCCGGGCGGCAGCTGGCGCCGGACCCGGTCGAGCGCCCCCTCGAAGTCGCCGCCGGCGACGCACGCCTCGAAGGCCGCGCCGCCGTAGTGCAGGGTGAGGCTGAGGTCGCCCCGCTCACCGAGCGTCAGCAGACAGGCGAGGGTGGCCTGTTGGGTCACGCCGTCGAGGACGACGGGGAGGGGCAGGTCCCATTCCAGGACACAGTGGGTGAGGAGACCGGCGGCCGCGCCGTCCCCGGTCGCGCTCAGCGCGGCGAAGCTCTCGCCGGTGTACTCGACCCCCCTGATCCGGGTGGCGACGCGCCGCCCGTCGGCCGTGATGACGATCGCTTCCGCGCCGCTGCGGTCCCGGTACCAACCGGTCCAGACTTCTGTCGACTCCGATGACATGCGCGGACTGTAGCGGTATGACCGGCTCCGGCGCGCGGCCGGTCACCCCGGGGCCGGACTTCTCCCGATCTCGCCGTTCTTGCCGGTCACGTGGGGGGTCGTCTCTTCCGGGGCCTCGTAGAGCGCGCACTCCGGATTGCGGCAGGGCTGCGCCTCCCACTCGGGCACCCAGGCTCCGAGGACCTTGTGCCGGGTGGCCAGGGTGGACCGCGGAACGCCGCACGCCGGGCACTTCGGCTCGACCCCCGGGTCCCGTGTCGTGCGCGCCGCCTCGTCGCCCATGTCTCCAGGGTAGGACGCCCCGCCGGGCCGCGCGTCCCGGCGGTCCGCGGCCCCGGCCCCGGTGGCGGTGGCGGTGGCGGTGGCGGTGGCGGTGGGCGAGGGCCTACCGCTTCCTGCTGTACGTGCGGACGAGCACGCCGTTGTCGAAGGTGCGCACCTCGCCCAGCTCGAAGTCGCGGGGCTCGAAGCCGGCGCCGAACATCGGCATGCCGCTGCCGTAGACCTGGGGGTAGGTCTTGATGATCAGCTCGTCGATCTCCTCGATGAGCTCGCCGGCGAGGGTGGAGCCGCCGCACAGCCAGATGTCCAGCGGGCTGTCCTCCGCCTTCAGCGCGCGGACGCGGCCGACGAGGTCGTCGGAGATCAGCTCGACGTGGGGGTCGGGCGACTCGGTCAGCGAGCGGGTGGCGACGAACTCGCGCAGGTGGGCGTACGGGCTGGTGACGCCGATGTCCAGCGCGAGCCGGTACGACCCCAGCCCCTGGATCACGGTGTCGAAGTGCTTGTTGTCGCCGTCGACGCCCATGACCGCGCGGGCCTGGGTCGGGATGCTCTCCGGGTACTCGGCGCCCATCCACTGGGCGTAGGCCCCGCCCGCGAACGCGAACATGCTGGTGGCGTCCCCCTCGGGGTCCCCGATGAAGCCGTCGATGGTGCAGGCGATGTAGTAGGTGAGCTTGCGCAAACCGGTCCTCTTCCTCGGGGTGGCGTGGCCGCGTCCGCAACCACGACAGTTATAGTGCTTCACCTGTAGTGGTTACGCAAGCCCTATGTTCGAAGAGAACGAGCCCAGCTCGAGAAGGAGCCCGACGTGGCGAGGAACCCGGAACGCCGAGCGGCACTGCTCGACGCCGCGATCGAGGTACTGGCGGACGAGGGGGCCCGCGGGCTGACCTTCCGGGCGGTCGACGCCCGGGCCGGAGTCCCCACGGGCACCTCGTCCAACTACTTCACCGACCGGGACCAGCTGCTCTCCCAGGTGGGCGACCGGATCTTCGTCCGGCTGACCCCGGCGCCCGACGCCCTGGAGACCGCCCTGCTGCCGACGCCCGGGCGGGAGCTGGTCCTGGAGCTGATGCGCTGGGTCGCCCGGCGGCTGGCGGCCGAACGCACCTGCTACCTCGGACTCTTCGAGCTCCGGCTCGAAGCCGTGCGCCGCCCCGAGCTGCGTACCCAGCTCACCAAGGTGCTCCGCTCCGACCTGGACGAGAACATCCGCGGGCACCTCGACGCCGGGATGCCCGGAGACGCCGACACGGTCCGGCTGCTCTACTTCGCCCTCACCGGGCTGCTGCTCGACCACTTCACGGTCCCCGAGCTCCACGGGGACCGTGACCTGGACGACCTGATCGAGACCGTGGTGGCCCGGATCGTCCCCGCGGAGTGAGCCGCCGCGGCCGGGGTCAGCGGGTGCGGCGGGTGACGAACTCCGCGAGGGCGAGCAGGTCCCCGGCCGCCGACAGGTCCGGCACCGCCTGGGCCAGGTACTCCACGGCGCGGCCCATGCGCTCGGCCGCCTGGGCCTGCGCCCAGTCACGCCCGCCGGCCCGCTCCACCGCGTCCGCCGCCGCCCGCACCGCCGCGGCGTCGAGGGCCGGACGGGAGTAGAGCTCGGCCAGCTCGTCCCCCGCGGCGGTGCCCGAGGCGAGCGCCGCCACCACGGGCAGCGACTTCTTGTGCGCCACGAGGTCGGCACCGGCCGGCTTCCCCGTGCGGTCGGGGTCCCCCCAGATCCCGATGAGGTCGTCGATCAGCTGGAACGCGAGCCCGGCCTCCCGGCCGAAGGCGTCCATGGCCGCGACCTCCTCCTCGCCCGCGCCCGCGTAGAGCGCGCCGACGGCGCAGGCGCAGCCGAGCAGGGCCCCGGTCTTGGCGGTGGCCATGGCCAGGCACTCGTCGAGCGAGACGTCGCGGGGGCCGCGCTGCTCGAAGGCGCAGTCCGCCTGCTGCCCGGCGCAGAGCTCGATGATGCAGGCGGCGAGGCGCGCGGAGGCCGCGGCGGAGGCGGGGTGCGGGTCCTCGGCGAGCAGGCGCAGGGCCAGCGCGCTCATCGCGTCCCCGGCCATGAGGGCGTCCGGGATGCCGAAGACGGTCCAGGCGGTGGGCCGGTGACGCCGGGTCGGGTCCTCGTCGACGATGTCGTCGTGGAGCAGGGTGAAGTTGTGCGCGAGTTCGACGGCGGCCGCGGCCTTCACGGCCTGGGCCGTCTCGGCGCCGAGGGCGCGGGCCGCAGCGAGGACGAGGGCGGGCCGGATCGCCTTGCCCGTCTGTCCCGCGTCCGGGGTGCCGTCGGCCCTCTCCCAGCCGAAGTGGTACATCGCCACCCGCCGTATGGAACCCGGCAGGGTCTCGACGGTGGAACGCAGTTGGGGATGGACGGCGGCACGCGTCTGGTCCAGGAGCCGCACGGCCCCCTGGCCGTCGGTCGCGGCGTCCGCGCTGGTCACGGTCACGGTCTTTTCCTTCGCATCCTTCGCGGCAGCGGGTCGGACGGCGCGCGGGGGCGGGAGGGTCCGGCCCCCGCCCCCGGGCGTCGCAGGCTCAGCGCCAGCGGCTGACCTCGACGTTCTCCAGGACGCCGAGGGCGTCCGGGACGAGGATCGCCGCCGAGTAGTAGGCCGTCACGAGGTACGAGATGATCGCCTGCTCGTCGATGCCCATGAAGCGGACGGAGAGGCTGGGCTCGATCTCGTCGGGCAGACCGGTCTGGTGGAGACCGATCACGCCCTGGTCGGCCTCGCCGGTGCGCATGCAGATGATCGAGGTGGTCCGGGCGTCGGAGACCGGGATCTTGTTGCACGGGTAGATCGGCACGCCGCGCCAGGTCGGGATGCGGTTGCCGTTGACGTCGATGGTCTCCGGCACCAGGCCGCGCTTGTTGAGCTCGCGGCCGAAGGCCGCGATGGCACGGGGGTGGGCGAGGAAGAGCTTGGATCCCCGGCGGCGGGAGAGCAGCTCGTCCATGTCGTCGGGGCTGGGGGCGCCGTCGTGCGGCTGGAGCCGCTGCCCGTAGTCGCAGTTGGCGAGGAGGCCGAACTCCTTGTTGTTGATGAGCTCGTGCTCCTGGCGCTCGCGGAGCGCCTCGACCGTGAGCCGCAACTGCTGCTCGGTCTGGTTCATCGGCTGGTTGTAGAGGTCGGCGACACGGCTGTGGACCTTGAGCACGGTCTGGGCGACGCTCAGCTCGTACTCGCGGGGCGAGGCGTCATAGTCGACGTAGGTGTGCGGGACGACCGCCTCGCCGACGTGGCCGGCGGAGAGGTCGATGGCCGCCTCGCCGTAGGTGTTGGTGCGCTGGTCGGGCAGGGCGGCGACGGTCGCGAGGTGCGCGGCGAGCGAGACGACCCGGTCCGCGAGGTTGCGCACGTCGTCCCGGGTGAGTTCGAGGACCGTGCAGGCCGTGGCGGCGCGGGCGGTCCACTCCCAGGTGGCGTCCTCGCCGACCAGGGCGGCCTCGCCGAGGTAGGCGCCGTCGGCGAGGACGCCGAGGACGGCCTCGTCGCCGTAGGGCCCCTCGCCGATCTGCTCGATGCGGCCGTGGGCGAGGAGGTGGACGCGGTCGGTGGGCGCGCCCGCGGTGGCGATGACCTCGCCCGCCGCGTACTCCCGCTGGGTGCAGCGGGAGGCCAGCTCGGTCAGGGCGTCCTCGTCCTCGTACCCCCGCAGGGCCGGGAGCTCGCCGAGCTCGGCGGGGATGACCGCGACGCGCTGTCCGGTCTGGACGAAGGTGACGCGGCCGTCGCCCACGGAGTAGCTGAGCCTCCGGTTCACCCGGTACGTGCCGCCCTGCACCTGGACCCACGGCAGCGTCCGCAGCAGCCACCGGGAGGTGATCTCCTGCATCTGCGGAGCCGACTTGGTGGTCGTGGCGAGGTTCCGCGCGGCGGCGGTGCCGAGACTCTGCTGCGGCGCCTGCTGCTCCGCGCGGACGTCGTCGCCAACCGAACCAACGGACATGGAACTCCCTCTCGTATGACTGAGTTGCGAGTCGAAGCCTTTCAGCACGGAACGTGTCGACGCCATTACACAATCGGGTGGGACTGTTCGACGATCTTCGGGGCATGTCACGTGATTTCCCTCCGAACAGCGGAACCCCACGCGCCCCGTGACGCACTGTCCGGATCGGCTCGCACGCGGTCCGAACGCATGGCGGCGGAGGGGCGGAATCCGGTACTCCGGAAGTTCACCCGTCCCCCGAAGGGAGTCCGCCATGGCCACACCCATGACCGCGAGCAGGTTCCTCCACGCACTGCGCGAGGAGGGCCTCACGGTCGTCCAGGTCGGCGACTGGTCCACCCACAACCGCAACCACAAGGGACCCTGGGGCCCGGTGCACGGCGTGATGATCCACCACACCGTGACCCGGGGCACCGCCGCGACCGTGCGGATCTGCCGCGACGGCCACGCGAACCTGCCGGGGCCGCTCTGCCACGGCGTCATCGCCAAGGACGGCACGGTCCACCTCGTGGGCTACGGGCGCGCCAACCACGCCGGACTCGGCGACGACGAGGTGCTCAGGGCGGTCATCGCCGAGCGCCGCCTGCCGCCGGACGACGAGGCCACCACCGACGGCAACCGCCACTTCTACGGCTTCGAGTGCGAGAACCTCGGGGACGGCGTCGACCCGTGGCCCAAGGTCCAGCTGGAGGCCATCGCGAAGGCCGCGGCGGCCGTCTGCCGGGTGCACGGCTGGACGCAGCGCTCGGTCATCGGCCACCTGGAGTGGCAGCCGGGCAAGGTGGACCCGCGCGGCTTCACGATGGGCTCGATGCGGGAGCGGATCGCCGACCGGCTGCGCTGACCGCGCCGCCCGCACGGACAATGGCCGGGTGAACGCGTTCGACCCCTCCCGCCTGCGCCCCCGGCTCCCCTCGCCCCTGGAGCCGGTGGAGGACGAGCGCTTCGCCCGGCACGGGCTGACCCTGCTGCTCAAGCGGGACGACCTCATCCACCCGGACCTCCCGGGCAACAAGTGGCGCAAGCTCGCGCTCAACCTGCGCGCGGCCGGCGGACGGCCGGTCCTCACCTTCGGCGGCGCCTACTCCAACCACCTGCGGGCGACGGCCGCCGCCGGCCGGCTGCTCGGCTTCCCCACGGTCGGCGTCGTGCGCGGCGACGAGCTGGCCGGACGGCCGCTCAACCCCTCGCTGGCACGGTGCGCGGCGGACGGGATGCGGCTGGAGTTCGTGGACCGGACCACGTACCGCGCGAAGCACGAGCCGGCCACCCTCGCCGCGCTCCTGGCGCGGGCCCCCGCGGGCGCGTACGTGGTGCCCGAGGGCGGCAGCAACGCCCTCGCCGTCCAGGGGTGCGTGGAGCTGGGCCGCGAGCTCGCCGGCGAGGCGGACGCGGTCGCGGTCGCCTGCGGCACGGGCGGCACCCTGGCCGGTCTCGCGGCCGGGCTGGGGCCAGGGCAGCGCGCGCTGGGGGTTCCGGTGCTGCGGGGCGGCTTCCTGGGCGGGGAGGTCCGGGCACTCCAGGAGGCGGCCTTCGGCGGCCCGCGGGGCGACTGGGCCCTGGACGAGCGCTTCCACGGCGGGGGCTACGCGCGCACGTCCCCCGAGCTGGAGGCGTTCGCACGGGATTTCGAGGCGCGGCACGGACTCGCCATCGAGCGGCTGTATGTGGCCAAAATGCTGTTCGGCCTCGTCGTCCTGGCGCACGAGGGCGCGTTCCCGGCGGGCACCCGGCTCGCGGCGGTGGTGACGGGGGCGCCCGAGCCGTCCTGACCGGCGGGGCTCAGTCCGTCTCCCGGTAGGCGGCCGCCTCCTCCAGGTCGAGCCGGCGGAGCAGGGTCCGCATCATCTCGTCGTCGATGCGGCGCTCGTCGCGCAGCTGGACGAAGACCTCGCGTTCTGCGTCGATCATCACGCGCGAGAGGCGCCGGTAGGTGTCGTCGGCGGTCTCGCCGGTCACCTCGTTGACGGCGCCGAGCCGCTCCCAGACCGCGTTGCGCCGCCGCTCCATGACGGTCCGCAGCCGGTCGGCCAGGGGCTGGGGCAGCGCGTTGCGCTCGTCCTCCAGGAGCGCGTCGAGGCGTTCCTCGGCGGCCCTGGACGCCTCGCTCTGGGCCTGCGCCTCGGCCAGCGTCTCGGCGTACGTGTCCCGCCCGGGGAGCCTCAGGAGCCGGATGAGGGGCGGCAGGGTGAGCCCCTGGACGACCAGGGTGCCGATGACGGTGGTGAAGGTGAGGAAGAGGACGAGGTTGCGGGCCGGGAACTCCACGCCGTCGGTGACGACGGGGATGGAGAACGCGATGGCCAGCGAGACCACCCCGCGCATGCCGGCCCAGCCGACGACGAGGGGCGCCTTCCAGTCGACGCCCGGCTCCCGCTGCCGGACCCGGTCGGAGAGCCAGCGGGGCAGGAAGGTCGCCGGGTAGACCCAGACGAAGCGGACGACGACCACGGCGACGAAGACCCCGGCCGCGTACCAGGCCGCCTCGCCGATGCCGTACTGCCCCAGGCCCTGGACGACGTAGGGCAGCTGGAGTCCGATCAGGGCGAAGACGGCGGACTCCAGGACGAAGGCGACCATCTTCCAGACGGCCTCCTCCTGGAGCCGGGTCGCGAAGTCGACCTGGTAGGCCCGGTGGCCGAGGAAGAGGCCGACCACGACGACGGCGAGGACCCCGGAGGCGCCGACCTCCTCGGCCGCCGCGTAGGCGACGAAGGGGATGAGGAGGGAGAGGGTGTTCTGGAGGAGGGCCTCGCCGAGGCGGCAGCGGAGCCAGTGGATCGGGAGCATGAGGACCAGGCCGACGCCGACGCCGCCGATCGCCGCGAGCCCGAACTCGCGGAGCCCGCCGGCCCAGCTGACGCCCTCTCCGACGGCGGCCGCGAGAGCGACCTTGTACGCGGTGATCGCGGTGGCGTCGTTCACCAGGGACTCGCCCTGGAGGATCGTGGTGATCCGGTGCGGCAGGCCCAGTCTGCGGGCGATCGCGGTGGCGGCGACGGCGTCCGGCGGCGCGATCACGGCGCCGAGCACGAGCGCGGCGGTCAGCGGCAGGTCGGGCACCAGGACGTACGCGAGCCAGCCCACGGCCACGGTGGCGAAGAGGACGTAGCCGACGGAGAGCAGCGCGACCGGCCGGATGTTGGCCCGCAGGTCCAGGTACGAGGAGTCGAGGGCCGCGGTGTAGAGCAGCGGCGGCAGGATCAGCGGGAGCACGATGTGGGGGTCGAGCGTGTAGTCCGGCACCCCCGGCAGGTAGGAGGCGGCGAGGCCGACGGCGACGAGCAGCAGCGGCGCGGGCACGGGGGTCCTGCGGGCGAACCCCGCGACGGCGGTGCTCGCCGCCACCAGTGCCACCAGCTGCAGTGCGTCCATGCCCGACCCCGTTCCGTGCCGCAACGTAACCTGGCCATCATGAGCGAGTGCCCGCACGTTGCCGAAATGCCGCGCCCCGAACCGGCGCCGCTGGCCGTCACCTGTCCCCAGTGCCTGGCGGACGGCACGCACCCGGTGCAGCTGCGGCTCTGTCTGACCTGCGGCCACGTCGGCTGCTGCGACTCCTCGGCGGGGCAGCACGCGACGGCGCACTTCTCGTCGACCGGCCACCCGGTCATGCGCACGTTCGAGCCGGGCGAGGCGTGGCGCTGGTGCTTCGTGGACGGCTCGATCGTCTGACCTCCCCGGGGCCCGGCGGGCCGGGGACGCGAGGACGCCGCGCACACCGTTCGCGCGGGGGGAGGTTCGACCGTCGCGCGGTTGGGTACGTCCTCCCTCCGCCGGTCGCACGGTTTCCGTCCTTCGCACACCCCTGGCCACCGTCCGCTCCCATGGGCCTACCATGGGTGACGAGCGTGATCGGGGGCCGGGGGGCTCGCGGCGACACGGCGGGACGGATCGCGATAGCGTCACGGCGGACCGCGCAGCCCCCTGCGTACCGCCCGGTTCGGGGGCCTCTCCCCCGGACCCCGAATGAGCTTGTGCCACCTTGGAGGTGAGGGTGTCCCAGATCGCAGGCGAGCCCGGGACCCAGGACTTCGTGGAAGTCCGGCTGCCCGCTGCGGGTGCCTATCTGTCCGTGCTGCGTACGGCCACGGCCGGCCTCGCGGCGCGCTTGGACTTCACCCTCGACGAGATCGAGGACTTGCGGATCGCGGTCGACGAGGCCTGCGCCATTCTGCTCCAGCAGGCCGTGCCGGGGTCCGTCCTCAGCTGCGTCTTCCGGCTGGTCGACGACTCCCTGGACGTGACGGTGTCCGCCCCCACCACGGACGGCAGGGCCCCCGAGCGGGACACCTTCGCCTGGACGGTGCTGTCGGCGCTGGCCGGAAAGGTGGAGTCGTCGGTGGCCGATGACCGTACGGTCTCGATCAGCCTGTACAAACAGCGCGGCGCGGGGCCAGGCCCGGCGTGAGGAGCGGGGACGCGACGGCCGGCATCCCTGAGCAGCAGGCGCGGCCGCATGAGGTCGCTACGGAGCAGGCGGACCAGATGAGCGAGCACGAGCAGCACCACGAGGTTCCCGGCGCCTCGGGCGTCCCGGAGGCCCCCGGGACGCCCGAGGGCGCCGCCGGGCTGCCCGGAGTGCCCGGGCAGCCCGGGAGCGGGCAGGCCGGACCGGACGAGGCGGCCGGTGCCGAGGAGAAGGCCGCGCGGTCCGACGCGCCGGACGGGGCCGACGACGCGGACGGGGCCGACGAGCCGTCCGAGCCCGTCCCCCACCCGCACGACCGGAGCGGCGCCCGCGCCCTCTTCTTCGAGCTGCGCGAGCTGCCGGAGGGCTCCCCCGAGAAGGCGGAGCTCCGCAACCGTCTCGTGCGGATGCACCTGCCGCTGGTGGAGCACCTGGCCCGGCGCTTCCGCAACCGCGGCGAACCGCTGGACGACCTGACGCAGGTGGCGACGATCGGCCTGATCAAGTCGGTCGACCGGTTCGACCCGGACCGCGGGGTCGAGTTCTCGACCTACGCGACGCCCACGGTCGTCGGCGAGATCAAGCGGCACTTCCGCGACAAGGGCTGGGCGGTCCGGGTGCCGCGCCGGCTCCAGGAGCTGCGGCTGTCGCTGACCACGGCGACGGCCGAGCTCTCGCAGCAGCACGGCCGGTCACCGACCGTGCACGAGCTGGCCGAGCGGCTCGGGATCTCCGAGGAGGAGGTCCTGGAGGGGCTGGAGTCGGCGAACGCCTACTCGACGCTCTCCCTGGACGTCCCCGACACCGACGACGAGTCGCCGGCGGTGGCGGACACCCTGGGCGCCGAGGACGAAGCACTGGAGGGCGTCGAGTACCGCGAGTCGCTCAAGCCGCTCCTGGAGGACCTGCCGCCCCGCGAGAAGCGGATCCTGCTGCTGCGCTTCTTCGGGAACATGACCCAGTCGCAGATCGCGCAGGAGGTCGGCATCTCGCAGATGCACGTCTCCCGGCTGCTGGCCAGGACCCTGGCGCAGCTGCGGGAGAAGCTCCTGGTGGAGGAGTAGGTCAGGCCTCCTGGCCGGGGCGCCGGATGCCGAGCGCCTCGGTCGTGGCCGGGTTCACCAGCAGGACGAGCCCGGCGACCGCCAGGGCGGCGAGGACCCCGCCGGCGGGGACGATCACGCCGTCGGCCGCGATCATCTGCCAGGCGACCGGCAGCGCGAGGATCTGGGTGATGACGGCCGGGCCGCGGCTCCACGAGCGGCGCAGCCAGAGGCCGCGGGCCGCGGCGAGCGGGATCAGGCCGAGGGCGGCGAGCGTCACCGCGCCCGTCAGGCCCCCGGTGAGGTCGCCGGACGACGCGGTCAGGGCGTGCACCAGCATGTACACAGCCCCGGCGAGGAGCCCGAGGGCCTCGGTGCCGGCCACGACCGCCGCGGCGGCGAGACGGGTGGGACGGGGGGTCTGCTCCGTACTGCTCATAGAGGGCAGGGTAGCCGGGGCGGGCCCGGGGCCGGACGGCCCGGGTGCGGGCGCCCGGCGACGGCCTGGACTGCACCCGGTACCGCCGGGTAGGTACGCTGGCGGTCATGCGCGCACTTCTCGTGGTCAACCCGGCAGCCACCACCACCAGTGCCCGCACCCGTGACGTGCTCATCCACGCGCTCGCGAGCGAGATGAAGCTGGAGGCGGTCACCACCGAGTACCGCGGGCACGCGCGCGACCTGGGCCGGAGGGCCGCGGACGCGGGGAACATCGACCTGGTCGTGGCCCTCGGCGGCGACGGCACGGTCAACGAGGTGGTGAACGGGCTGCTGCACGGCGGGCCCGACCCCGACCGGCTGCCGGGCCTCGCGGTCGTCCCCGGCGGTTCGACGAACGTCTTCGCCCGCGCGCTGGGGCTGCCGAACGACGCCGTGGAGGCGACCGGCGCCCTGCTGGACGCGCTGCGCGAGCGCCGGACACGGACGGTGAGCCTCGGGCTGGCGTCGGGAACGCCGGGCACCGAGGACGAGGGCGTTCCGTCCCGCTGGTTCACCTTCTGCGCCGGCCTCGGATTCGACGCGAGCGTCATCGGCCGGGTCGAACAGCAGCGGGAGCGCGGCAAGAGATCGACGCACGCGCTCTATCTGCGCCAGGTGGCCCGCCAGTTCCTGGAGGAGCCGCACCGCCGGCACGGCACGATCACCCTGGAGCGCCCGGGGTCCGAGCCGGTCGAGGACCTCGTCCTCTCCATAATCTGCAACACCTCCCCCTGGACCTACCTGGGCAATCGTCCGGTGTACGCGTCCCCGGAGGCGTCCTTCGAGACCGCGCTCGACGTGCTCGGACTGAGCCGTCTCTCCACTCCGGCGGTGGCCCGCTACGCCACTCAGCTGCTCACCTCGACCCCGGAACGGGGCCCGCGGGGCAAGCACGCCGTGACTCTTCACGACCTGACCGACTTCACCTTGCATTCGAAGGTCCCCCTCCCCCTGCAGATGGACGGAGACCACCTGGGACTGCGTACGAGCGTGACGTTCACAGGCGTACGCCGTGCACTGCGTGTGATTGTGTGAGTGGAAGGGCCCAAAGTCCTTTCACTCGAACGTTTAGGCGCGCATCCACCCCTTAGAAGTACGGCTGTGACCTAGCCGACACCGAGGAATCAAAAAAAACTTTCCGGAAGGGGTTGTATCCGTTGCTGGGGTTTGGGAGTCTCTTCTTGGCGATCGGGACGGCCCGCAACACCGGCCTCCACTGAGAGCCAGAACCCCTCCTCAGCACAGG
The DNA here is from genome assembly GCF_055584185.1 of Streptomyces sp. NPDC104202. Lineage (NCBI taxonomy): Bacteria > Bacillati > Actinomycetota > Actinomycetes > Kitasatosporales > Streptomycetaceae > Streptomyces > Streptomyces sp. NPDC104202. The sequence goes on from NZ_JBVJMN010000011.1 coordinate 102,439, forward strand.
ACCACACCAGTTCACCTGGCAGTCGGCCCTTCCCTTGCGGGGGGATTCGTGAAAGCGTTCACATTCACAAGCAACTGGCACGTAACACTGAGAGAGGTAGCAGCCATGGACTGGCGTCACAACGCCGTTTGTCGTGAGGAAGACCCCGAGCTGTTCTTCCCCATCGGCAACACCGGTCCTGCGCTGCTGCAGATCGAGGAAGCCAAGGCCGTCTGCCGCCGCTGCCCCGTCATGGAGCAGTGCCTGCAGTGGGCGCTCGAGTCCGGCCAGGACTCCGGCGTCTGGGGTGGCCTCAGCGAGGACGAGCGCCGCGCGATGAAGCGCCGTGCCGCTCGCAACCGGGCGCGTAACGCGAGCGCCTGAGCCACCTGCACAGCCTGAGGCACGCGGCGCGTACATCGTGTACGCAATCACCGCTCCCGAGCCGCAGCGCGCAGCAGTAACCCACAGCATTCGAGCCCCGGACCGATTCACTTCGGTCCGGGGCTCGCTGCTGTGAACGGCCCGGCCGCCGCTACTTCTGCGGCTGCACGGGAATGTCGAGAACCACCTTCGTCCCGCGCTCGGCGCCCGGGAGCATGTCGAAGGAACCGCCCAACTCCCCTTCCACCAGGGTCCGTACGATCTGCAGACCGAGATTGCCGGCCCGCTGCGGGTCGAAGCCCTCGGGCAGTCCGCAGCCGTCGTCCTGCACCGTGATGAGCAGCCGGGCGTCCGCCCTCGGCTCGCCGCGCACGGCGGAGACCTCGACGGTGCCCTGCTCGCCCTGGGCGAAGGCGTGTTCCAGCGCGTTCTGCAGGATCTCGGTGAGGACCATGGAGAGCGGGGTCGCGACCTCGGCGTCGAGGATGCCGAAGCGGCCGGTGCGCCGGCAGGTGACCTTGCCCGGGGAGATCTCGGCCACCATCGCGATGACCCGGTCGGCGATCTCGTCGAACTCGACGCGCTCGTCCAGGTTCTGGGACAGCGTCTCGTGCACGATGGCGATCGAACCGACGCGCCGCACGGCCTCGTTGAGCGCCTCGCGCCCGCGGTCGGAGTCCATCCGGCGCGACTGCAGGCGGAGCAGGGCGGCCACCGTCTGGAGGTTGTTCTTCACCCGGTGGTGGATCTCCCGGATGGTGGCGTCCTTGGTGATCAACTCGCGTTCGCGGCGACGGAGTTCGGTGACGTCCCGGAGCAGGACGAGCGAACCGATCCGGGTGCCCTTGGGCTTGAGCGGGATGGCCCGCAGCTGGATCACTCCGCCGTTGCCCTCGACCTCGAACTCGCGCGGCGCGTAGCCGGAGGCCAGGGTGACCAGCGCCTCGTCCACCGGGCCCCGGGAGGGCGCGAGTTCGGCGGTGATCTGCCCGAGGTGCTGGCCGACGAGGTCGGCCGCGAGCCCGAGCCGGTGATAGGCGGAGAGCGCGTTGGGCGAGGCGTACTGGACGACGCCCTCGGCGTCGAGGCGGACCAGGCCGTCGCCGGCCCGGGGCGAGGAGTCCATGTCGACCTGCTCGCCGGGGAAGGGGAAGGTCCCGGCGGCGATCATCTGGGCGAGGTCGGAGGCCGACTGGAGGTAGGTGAGCTCCAGCCGGGAGGGGGTGCGGACGGTCAGCAGGTTGGTGTTGCGGGCGATGACGCCGAGGACCCGGCCCTCGCGGCGCACGGGGATGGACTCGACCCGGACCGGGACCTCCTCGCGCCACTCGGGGTCGCCCTCGCGGACGATGCGGCCCTCGTCGAGCGCCGCGTCGAGCAGCGGGCGGCGGCCGCGCGGGACCAGGTGGCCGACCATGTCGTCCTGGTAGGAGGTGGGGCCGGTGTTCGGCCGCATCTGCGCGACGGAGACGTACCGCGTGCCGTCGAGGGTGGGGACCCAGAGGACGAGGTCGGCGAAGGACAGGTCGGAGAGCAGCTGCCACTCCGACACCAGCAGGTGGAGCCACTCGAGGTCGGAGTCGCTCAGGGCGGTGTGCTGGCGCACGAGGTCGTTCATGGAGGGCACGGTGCGAGCGTACCCGCGGAATTCAGGGGCGGTGAACCTGGATCTCCGGCGCTCCGTGTTGGAGGATGGGCCGGGAAGCACCGTGTTCCTGTGGATGGACAGACAAGAATGGTCTAGTCCACAATGAACACGAAAGAGCCTCCACTCTCCCCGCACAGGAGAGTGGACGAGGTACCCGACGCTCTCTGCCCTGACTGCGTCGAGACCTCCCCACGGCCGAGGGACCGCACACCCCCGGCCGAGTAACTCCGGGCTGCGGTGCCGGACGGGCTGAGGGTCCCGTCAGGCGCCGCGGCCCGCGGGTGTTTCCGGGGCCGTCGCGCCCGCCGGCCACCGCTCCCCCGCCCCCTTCGGTGAGGCCGGGACGCCGCCGGAGATGGCGGACGTGGTGGCCTTCCTGGTCTCGGACGACGCCCGTCGGGTGACCGGTGACTGGATCGACGCGACCGGAGGCTCGCCGACCTGAGGGGGCCGCACGGGGGGGGCCCGCGGTGGGACGGGAGGGCTTCGAGTGGCTGGGGGGTCAGGGGCGGCAGACGATGGAGTCGGCGGCCGTCCGTGGGGTGGAACGGCATGAGGAGAAGGGCTCTCCTCTGCTAGATTTGACCTTAGATTGGTCTATACCACACGACCCCTCACCAGCCCCTCACCAGATCGGCAGGCACAGCGTGGAAGTTGTCATCGTCAAGGACGCCAAGGCGGGCGGCGAGCTCATCGCGGACGGCATCGCCGGCCTCCTGCGCCGCAAGCCCGACGCGCTGCTCGGCGTGGCCACGGGTTCGACTCCGATCCCGATCTACGACGCCCTTGTCGCCCAGGTCACGGCCGGTGCCGTGGACGCCTCCCGGGCCCGGATCGCCCAGCTGGACGAGTACGTCGGCCTCCCCGCCGGCCACCCGGAGTCCTACCGTTCCACGGTGCTGCGCCAGGTCGTCGAGCCGCTCGGGCTCTCCCCGGAGTCCTTCATGGGCCCCGACGGCTCCGCCGAGGACGTCCAGGCGGCCTGCGAGGCCTATGACAAGGCGCTGGCCGAGGCCGGCGGCGTGGACCTGCAGATCCTCGGGATCGGCACCGACGGGCACATCGGTTTCAACGAGCCGTGCTCCTCGCTCGCCTCCCGCACCCGGATCAAGACGCTCACCGAGCAGACCCGGGTGGACAACGCGCGCTTCTTCGACGACGACATCGAGCAGGTGCCGCACCACGTCATCACCCAGGGCATCGGCACCATCCTGGAGGCCCGCCACCTGGTGCTGCTCGCCACCGGCGAGGGCAAGGCCGAGGCCGTCGCGCAGACCGTCGAGGGCCCGGTGGCGGCGCTGGTGCCGGCCTCCGCGCTCCAGCTGCACCCGCACGCCACGGTCGTCGTCGACGAGGCCGCCGCGTCCAAGCTGAAGCTCGCCGAGTACTTCCGCCAGACCTTCGCCGCCAAGCCGTCCTGGCAGGGCATCTGAGCCGGCCGGCCCTCCCGCCGTCCCGCCGACGGACACCCCGGGAACACCGAAGGGGCCCGGCACCTGGACAGGTGCCGGGCCCCTCCGCGTACGGGCGGCGGGGCGCCGGTCAGGAGCCGGTGCCCACCACGGCCTCGGCGGCGGCGCGGCCGCAGACCCGGGCCGCGCCGTGCGTGGCGATGTGCAGGGCCCCGCGGGGCTCCGCCTCGTTGAGGCCCATCTCCACCACGACGGTGTCCGGGCGGGCGGCGAGGAGACCGTCCAGGGCCCGTGTCATCCACGCGTAGCGGTGGACGTCGCGGACGACCGCCACGATGCGCCGCTCCCCCGCCGCGGCGAGGACCGCGTCCACGGCGGACGACTCGTCGTACGAGCCGGTCTCCGTGCCGGGCAGCAGGCGCTCCAGCTCCGCCGCGATGCCCCAGGGCGTCTCGTCGCCGACCGCGAAGTTCGCGACCGGGGTGAAGGAGGCCACGTAGGGGGCCTCGGTGACCGGCGTGTGCGGGTGCTCCCCGCGCGTGACCCTCAGGGCCCGGCGGGCGGCGACGAGTCCGATGTCGGTGCCGGGCGCGGTCCCCTCCTGCACTGCCGCGCCCGGCACCGTCTCAGCCCCGCCCCCGGCCCGGTGCGCCTGGGTCCAGGCCGCCAGGGCGCGCACGCGCGCCGCGGCGTCGGCCAGCCGCTCCTCGGGCAGTTCACCGGTCCGTACCGCGTCGACCAGCGCGTCGCGCAGGCGCAGCACGGTGTCCTCGTCGCACAGCCCGCCGCCGACGCAGATGGCGTCGGCGCCCGCGGCGATCGCGAGGACCGATCCGCGCTCGATGCCGTACGTCGCCGCGACGGCCTGCATCTCCATGCCGTCGGTGACGATCAGCCCCTCGAAGCCCAGCTCCTGGCGCAGCAGACCGGTGAGGATCTGCGGGCTCAGGGTGGCCGGGCGGTGGGGGTCGAGCGCGGAGAGAAGGATATGCGCGCTCATGACCGCTTTGGTACCCGCGGCGATGGCGGCGCGGAAAGGCACCAGCTCACGGGCGTGCAGTGTGGCGAGGTCCACATCGATCCGGGGCAGCGCGTCGTGGGAGTCCACGTTCGTGTCGCCGTGTCCGGGGAAGTGCTTCGTGCAGGCGGCGACCCCGACGCCCTGGAGGCCGTCGACGTACGCCACGGTGTGCCGGGCCACCAGGTCCGGGTCCGGCCCGAAGGACCGGACGCCGATGACCGGGTTCTCGGCGTTGGAGTTGACGTCCGCCGAGGGCGCCCAGTTGAGGTCGACGCCGCACTGGACGAGCCTGCGGCCCAGCTCGCGGGCGACGGCCCGGGTCAGCTCGACGTCGTCGACGCTGCCGAGGGCGTAGTTGCCGGGGAAGGACGAACCCTGCTTGACCTCGAGGCGGGTGACGTCGCCGCCCTCCTCGTCGATGGCGACGAGGACGTCGTCCCGCTCGGCCCGCAGCTGCGCGGTGAGCGCGGCGAGCTGGTCGGGGCCGACGATGTTGCGGCCGAAGAGACCGACCGAGGACAGGCCCTCGCCGATGCGGCGGAGCAGCCAGTCGGGGGCGGTGGTGCCGACGAAGCCGGGCTGGAGGACCGTGAGCGCGTCACGCGTCAGGGTGTCCGAGCCGTGTACGAGAGTGGTCATGGGGCTCGGTTATCCCTTCACCGCGCCGGCGGTCAGGCCGGCGGCCATCTTGCGCTGGACGAGCAGGAAGAGGATCACGATGGGGACGGCCATCATGGTCGAGCCGGCCATCATCGGGGCGTACTCGGTGCCGTTCTTGGTGATGAAGTTGCTGAGCCAGACGGTGGCCGTCTGGTTCTGCTGGCTCATCAGCATGAGGGCGTAGAGGTACTCGTTCCACGCCTGGATGAAGCCGTAGACCGAGGTGGCGACCATGCCCGGGGCGAGCAGCGGGAAGACGACCCGGATGAAGGCGCCGGAGCGGGTGCAGCCGTCGACCATGGCCGCCTCCTCCAGCTCCTTCGGGATGTTGACGATGAAGCCGCGGAGCGTCCACACCGTGAAGGGGAGGATGAAGGTCAGGTACGTGATGATCAGGCCGCTGAGCCGGTCGTACTGGCCGAGGTCGTTGAGGAGCAGGAAGACCGGGATGATCATGGCGACCAGCGGGACCATCTGGACCGCGAGGATGCCGACGATCACGATCTTGCGGCCGCGGAAGGCGAACCGGGAGATGGCGAGGGCGGCGAGCAGGCCGACGGCGATGCCGATGACGACCACGACGAGCGAGACCACGAGGCTGCGGAGGACCGGGCCCCAGAAGTCCGCGATGTCGAGGGCACGCTTGAAGTTCTCCAGCGTGAAGGTCGACGGGAAGAAGTGCGGATCGGGGTCGATCGCGTCCTTGGCCGGCTTGAAGGCCGTGTTGATCATCCAGTAGACCGGGAACCCGGCCGTGAGGACGACGAGCAGACCGAGGAGGTTCCAGCCGAGCTTGGACTTGCGGCGGTGGGTGACGGCGGGCGCCGGCGACTTGGCCGGGGCTGCCGCGGCGTTGGCGGCGCTCACTCCACATCTCCGATCTTGAGCATCTGGCGCATGTAGACGGCGACGACGCCGAGCAGCAGCAGGACCGTGACGAGCGCGATCGCGGAGCCGGTGCCGTAGTCGTTGACGACGAACGCCCGGTCGAAGGAGTACGTGGTGAGCAGCTGGAACTCGGGCTCCGGGTGGCCGTTGCGCATCACGTAGACCTGCGGGAAGACGCCCATGTCCCAGATCACCGACAGCGTGGTCAGCATGACGATGATGGGCTTGAGGATGGGCAGGGTGACGAAGCGGAAGACGCCCCAGGCGCCGGCTCCGTCGAGGCGGGCGGCCTCTTCGAGCTCCTTGGGCACCTGGGTGAGGCCGGCGCTCAGGGTGATGACCACGAAGGGCACGGCGCCCCAGACGACGAGCAGCATGATCACGGCGAGGCCCTGCGGGCCGCTGGCGAACCAGTTGTGGCCGATCATGTCGACGCCGGGGATGCGGCTGAGCAGCCAGTTGAGGACGCCGTAGTCGGCGTCGAACAGCCACTTGAAGATGGCCGTGGCGACGATGATGGGCATGCCCCAGCTCGCCACGAGCACGATGTTGATCAGGGCCTTGACCCAGCCCGAGACCTTCTGCAGCAGCAGGGCGATCATCATGCCGAGGACCATGGTGACGATCACCGCGCCGCCCGCGAAGAGCACGGTGCGCAGGACGACGGTCCAGAACTCGGTGTCACCGAGGATCTTGGTGAAGTTGTCGAAGCCGGCCGACTCCGCTTCCTGGAAGCCCCACAGCTGGGGCTGGCCGAACTTCTGGAACGAGAGGGTGACCAGGCGGACCAGCGGATAGCCCAGCACCAGGAGCAGGACGAGGAGACATGGCGCCAGCAGCAGCCATGGGACGCCTGCCCCGCCGTTCTTCTTGCCGGGCTTCCCCGGACCACCGGCTGTGGAGCCGGAGGGTGGCGATTGCCGCACCGGCGGCACCTTCGCGGTGGTTGTGTCTGCGGCACTCATCCCGTGCTCCTCAGCGATCCCTCTCGTGGTACGGGCGGCAGGGCCCCGTCGTGAGACGGGGCCCTGCCCATAGGTCACTTGGTGTTGATGACCTTGTCGATCGCGGTGTCGGCGGCCTTGGCGGCCTCCTCGACGGACTTGCCCTTGGCGATGTCGATGAGCATCGTCTTGAGGATCTGGGCCTTCTCGACCTGGCCCCAGCCCGGAGCGGTCGGGACGAAGTAGCTCGACTCGGCGGCGGTGGCCGCGACGGTCGTGGCCGGGTCGTTCTTCAGCGGCGCGAGGTCGGCCTTGTTGTTGGGCAGGTTGCCCTTGCCGATGAGGCCCTTCTGGCCCTCGGCGCCGGTGAAGGCGGCGATCCACTCGCCGGCGACGCCCTGCGCCTTGGACTTGACCGGGATGGCCAGGTCCGAGCCGCCGAGGAAGACCGGGAGGTTCTTGCCGGACGGGCCGGGCATCACGAAGTTCTCGAGCTTGTCGGCGAGGCCGCCGACCTTGTCGGTCTTCGGGTCGGCCGCGGTGGCGCCCTCCCAGCCGGCGGCGAAGATCGTCGCGGACTTGCCCTGGCCGAAGACGACGGGACGGTCGGACTCGTCCTTCGTCTTGTCGCCGTGCATGTACTTGTCGAGGATCGCCTTGTAGGCGGTGAGGCCCTTGAGGGACTCGGGCGAGGACAGGTTGGACTTCCAGGTCTCGCCGTCCTGCTTGGCGATGGAGCCGCCCGCGTCGTAGACGAAGGACATGGCGGCGTACCAGTCGGGCGACGGCTGGTACCAGGCGCTGAACTTGTCGCCCTTCTTCGCCTGGATGGCGTCGAGGGCGGCGGTCAGCTCGGCCCAGGTCTTCGGGGCGGCCTTGACGCCGGCCTCGGCGGCGATGTCCTTGCGCCAGGTGCCCACGCGGCCACCGGCGTAGTAGGGGACACCGTAGGTCTTGCCGTTGTAGGTGACCGAGTCCTTGAGGGCGTCGAGCCACTTGTCGGAGTTCTCGAACTTCGACGCGTCGACCTCGGCGAAGGCACCCTTGGCCATGTAGCTGATCATCTCGGAGTTGCCCATCTCGACAACGTCCGGGGCCTTGTCCGTGGCGAGCACCGCGTCGAGCTTGGTGTTCTTGTCCGGCCAGCCGTAGTACTCGTGCTTGATCTTGATGCCCGGGTGCTTCTTGGTCACCGCGTCGTCGGCGGCCTTGACCAGCTCGGGCCAGTTGTTCTGGGCGTCGACCGTCAGCCAGACGGTGAGCTCCTTGGCGTCGCCGCCGGCGTTGTCTCCGGACTTGTCGGAGCCCCCACACGCCGCGATCGAGACCATCATGCCCGCGACGCCGATCGCCGCGATGAGCTTGCGCTTCACGCCACCCTCCTCAGGGATGCCTGCAACCCCTGCCCACCGCGCGAAGACATACGTCGGGTAGTGCTCGTGGGGCTGGGACCTGGTCTTTAATGGTTTAGACCAGTACCCGGAGCTTGGCCTAGACCTTTTGGGGTGTCAAGAGTGTGTAAGACGGGTAGTGGCGTCCGTTATCGGAAAGACACCTCACCCCGGCGCGGCTCGCCCGGGCGGCCGGAGGGGGCCGGTGGAAGCGGCCTCACCTCTCGGCCGGAATGGCCTAGACCAACGAGGCGTCCCTCGGTGTATAAGAAGCAGGGAACGACTCCTCCTCGCCGAACCGGCACATATCGGCAGGAGAAACGGTGAGGGCACACGAACCGTGCCACCATGTGAGCCGCGACAGACGGAGGAGCCGGTGACGGCAGCAGCACAGGAGTCGGGAAGGCAGGCCATGGCCACGGACGCGGGCGGCACGGAGACGGAGGGCGGGGCGGTCACCCGCACCGCGCGCGTGCCCAAGTACTACCGGCTGAAGCGCCACCTGCTCGACATGACGGAGACCCTCCCGCCCGGCACGCCGGTGCCGCCGGAGCGCACCCTGGCCGCCGAGTTCGACACCTCGCGGACCACCGTGCGCCAGGCCCTCCAGGAGCTGGTGGTCGAGGGGCGTCTGGAGCGCATCCAGGGCAAGGGCACCTTCGTGGCCAAGCCGAAGGTCTCCCAGGCCCTGCAACTCACCTCGTACACCGAGGACATGCGGGCCCAGGGACTCGAACCGACCTCCCAGCTCCTCGACATCGGCTACGTCACCGCGGACGACACCCTCGCCGGCCTCCTCGACATCTCCACCGGCGGCCGCGTCCTGCGCATCGAGCGGCTGCGCCTGGCGAGCGGCGAGCCGATGGCCATCGAGACCACCCACCTCTCGGCCAAGCGCTTCCCCGCGCTGCGCCGATCGCTGGTGAAGTACACCTCTCTCTACACGGCCCTCGCCGAGGTGTACGACGTGCACCTCGCCGAGGCCGAGGAGACCATCGAGACCTCCCTGGCCACGCCGCGCGAGGCCGGACTGCTCGGGACCGACGTCGGCCTGCCGATGCTGATGCTCTCCCGTCACTCCCTGGACGGCCAGGGCGAGCCGGTGGAGTGGGTGCGCTCCGTGTACCGCGGCGACCGGTACAAGTTCGTCGCGCGGCTCAAGCGCCCGAACGGCTGATTCCCCCCGGTGCCCGGCCCGCCGCTCCCGCCTCCCGGGACGGCGGCCGGACCGAGCCCCGCACCGGCCGCCACCCCTCGCCGGAGCGGGCGTCGCACCCCGTCGTCACCGCCCGTCGGCACTCCGCTGACCAGGCCGGACGGACCCACACCCCACCATCATTGGTCTAGACCCTGACGCCCTCCGCCGCCGCGGCGGAACGCGGCGCGAAAGGCGGCGCGCGAGGCCGCGGGCGGACCGGGGCGGCCGGTGGCGAGGAAGTTCCCGAAGAATCGACTCCGTTATGCGGACAGGGGTTCCCTGCGGCGAACGCGTCCCCTAGATTTCCCCAGCATTACCGAGGTGATCAGCGAGGGGACGATCCGCCATGCCAGAAGCGACACAAGGGAAACAACCGGTCGTCACCCCCTTGAGGGTGGTGATCGCGCTCTGCCTCTTCGCCCCGTTCGTGGCGATGCTCTGGGTGAGTTCCTACGCGAAGACCGAACCGCTCTTCGCCGGAATCCCGTTCTTCTACTGGTACCAGATGCTCTGGGTGCTGATCTCCACCGCGCTCACCATGGTCGCGTACAAGCTGTGGCAGCGGGACCAGCGTGCCCGCAAGGGAGGTGACGCGCGATGAAGGACGGCGTGAACGGCGTGGCGCTCGGCGTCTTCGTCTTCTTCTTCGTGGCCGTCACGGTCATGGGCTTCCTGGCCGCGCGCTGGCGCAGGGCCGCCGACGAGCAGAGCCTCGACGAATGGGGCCTGGGCGGCCGGTCGTTCGGCACCTGGGTGACCTGGTTCCTGCTGGGCGGCGACCTCTACACCGCGTACACCTTCGTCGCCGTCCCGGCGGCCATCTACGCGGCGGGCGCGGCCGGCTTCTTCGCCGTCCCGTACACGATCCTGGTGTACCCGCTGATCTTCACGTTCCTGCCCCGCCTGTGGTCGGTCTCGCACAAGCACGGCTACGTGACCACCTCCGACTTCGTCCGGGGCCGCTTCGGCTCCAAGGGGCTGTCGCTGGCGGTCGCGGTCACCGGCATCCTCGCCACCATGCCGTACATCGCGCTCCAGCTCGTCGGCATCCAGGCCGTCCTCGACGTGATGGGCGTCGGCGGCGGCGAGAACACCCACTGGTTCGTCAAGGACCTGCCGCTGCTGATCGCCTTCGGCGTCCTCGCGGCGTACACGTACTCCTCGGGCCTGCGCGCCCCGGCGCTCATCGCCTTCGTCAAGGACACGCTGATCTACATCGTCATCGCGGTGGCGATCATCTACATCCCGATCAAGCTCGGCGGCTTCGACGAGATCTTCGCCAAGGCCGGCGAGGCGTACGCGCAGACCAACCCGGCGACCGGGAAGCCGCGCGGCACGCTCGTCCCCGGCGAGGCCGGCCAGTGGACGTACGCCACGCTCGCCCTCGGCTCGGCGCTCGCGCTCTTCATGTACCCGCACTCCATCACGGCGACGCTGTCGTCCCGGAGCCGCGAGGTCATCCGCCGCAACACCACGATCCTGCCGCTGTACTCCCTGATGCTGGGACTGCTCGCGCTGCTCGGCTTCATGGCGATCGCCGCCGGGATCCAGGTCAAGAACGGCCAGCTCGCCATTCCGCAGCTCTTCGAGACCATGTTCCCGGACTGGTTCGCGGGCGTCGCGTTCGCCGCCATCGGCATCGGCGCGCTCGTCCCGGCCGCGATCATGTCGATCGCCGCGGCCAACCTCTTCACCCGCAACATCTACAAGGACTTCATCAAGAAGGACGCCACCCCCGCCCAGGAGACCAAGGTCTCCAAGCTGGTCTCCCTCCTGGTGAAGGTCGGCGCCCTGGCCTTCGTCCTCACCATGGACAAGACCGTCGCCATCAACTTCCAGCTCCTCGGCGGCATCTGGATCCTGCAGACCTTCCCCGCCCTCGTCGGCGGCCTGTTCACCCGCTGGTTCCACCGCTGGGCCCTCCTCGCCGGCTGGGCCGTCGGCATGGTCTACGGCACGGTCGCCGCCTACGGCGTCGCGAGCCCGACCCAGAAGCACTTCGGCGGCTCCTCCGCCGAGATCCCCGGCATCGGCGAGATCGGCTACATCGGCCTCACCGCCTTCGTGCTCAACGTCGTCGTCACCGTCTTCCTCACCTTCGTCCTCAAGGCCGTCAAGGCCCCCGAGGGCGTCGACGAGACCTCCCCGTCGGACTACACGGCCGACGCCGGCGACCCGGGCGTGGAGACGGAGCTTCCGAAGGTCGGCTCCGGGACGCACTGACCCGGCGCACGTCCGCACGCCGAGGGGCCCGGGATCTCCGCCAGGAGGACCCGGGCCCCTCGCGTCGCCCACGAGGGAGACTGGCTCCATGGACTTCACGATCAGGGCGGTACGGCCCGACGAGCACGAGGAGCTCGGCGAGCTCACCGCGGGCACCTATCTCGACGACGGACTGCTGAAGTACGGGGCCGAGGACTCCTATCTGCACGTGCTGCGGGACACCGCGCGGCGGGCGCGCGAGAGCGAGGTGCTCGTCGCCGAGGACGGCGACGGGCGGATCCTGGGCGGGGTGACCTTCGTCCGGGGCGCCACCCCCTGGGCCGACATCGCGGTCGAGGGCGAGGCCGAGTTCCGGATGCTGGTGGTCGCTCCGGCGGCCCGCGGCCGGGGCGTCGGAGAGGCCCTCGTGCGGGCCTGTGTCGAGCGGGCGCGGGTCCTCCCGGGCTGTGCGCGCCTCGTGCTCTCCACGGACGCCTCGATGACCTCCGCGCACCGGATCTACGAGCGTCTGGGCTTCGTCCGCACCCCGGAGAGGGACTGGGAGCCGATTCCCGATCACTCTCTGCGCACCTACGCCCTGGAGTGCTGAGGCGGGGCGGCGACACAACATGTGGGGGGTGCCAAGAGCGGCGCCCCCCACATGTATGCTCATCCTCGCTGTCGACGCAGGGGAATCCGGCGCGAATCCGGAACTGTCCCGCAACGGTGTGCTTCGTGCGGTTTCGTACGGAGTGAGTCCGAGGACCTGCCGGCGGCGCGCCCGGTCCTTCCGTTCCGGGTGCCACTGACTTCCGGGCCTCGCGGAGTGGGCCGGTGGACACGGCGCGTCCGACGATCCCGGACGTCCCCCTTGCCCGCCGTCCCCGTCGCGGCCCCGGCCGAGCGAGGGAGAGCCCCCACGTGACCATCGCGCCCGCCGATCCGGCTTCGGCCGAGGCTTCCGCGGTCGAGAGCGACGGCCCCGGGACCGTACTGCTGCGGACCCTGACCGACCTCACCGCCGATCTCCCCGACACCGACCCCGGCAAGGTCGCCGCCGCCGCGCTCCGCGGCCGCAGCGCCACGTCGGACGAGGCGGAGCTGCGCGAGCTGGCCACCGAGGCGGCCGCGGGCCTGATCGCCGAGGACCCGGCGTACTCCCGGCTCGCCGCCCGGCTCCTGACGATCACCATCGCCGACGAGGCCGCCGGCCAGGGCTCGGTCACCTTCTCCTCCTCCGTCGCCGTCGGCCACCGCGAGGGCCTGATCGCCGACCGCACCGCGGAGTTCGTCACGCGGCACGCCGAGCGGCTCGACGCGACCGTCGACACGGCCGGCGACGACCGCTTCGGCTACTTCGGTCTGCGCACCCTCTACTCGCGCTACCTGCTGCGCCACCCGATCACCCGTCAGGTGATCGAGACCCCGCAGCACTTCATGCTGCGCGTCGCCTGCGGCCTCGCCGAGGACGACAGCGTCCGCGCGCTCGACGAGGTCGCCGCGCTGTACGGGCTGATGAGCCGCCTGGACTACCTGCCGTCCTCCCCCACGCTCTTCAACTCCGGCACCCGCCACCCGCAGATGTCCTCCTGCTACCTGCTGGACTCCCCGCAGGACGAGCTGGACTCCATCTACGACCGCTACCACCAGGTCGCGCGGCTGTCGAAGCACGCCGGCGGCATCGGGCTCTCCTACTCCCGCATCCGCGCCCGCGGTTCGCTGATCCGCGGCACCAACGGCCACTCCAACGGCATCGTCCCGTTCCTGAAGACCCTCGACGCCTCCGTCGCCGCGGTCAACCAGGGCGGCCGGCGCAAGGGCGCAGCCGCCGTCTACCTGGAGACCTGGCACGCGGACATCGAGGAGTTCCTGGAGCTCCGCGACAACACGGGCGAGGACCAGCGCCGCACGCACAACCTGAACCTGGCGCACTGGATCCCCGACGAGTTCATGCGCCGGGTCAACGCCGACGCCGCGTGGTCGCTGTTCTCCCCGGCCGACGTCCCCGAGCTGGTCGACCTGTGGGGCGACGACTTCGACGCCGCCTACCGCGCCGCCGAGGCGAAGGGCCTGGCCCGCAAGACGATGCCGGCCCGCGACCTGTACGGCCGGATGATGCGGACCCTGGCCCAGACCGGCAACGGCTGGATGACCTTCAAGGACGCGTCGAACCGGACCGCCAACCAGACGGCCGAGCCGGGCACGGTCGTCCACTCCTCGAACCTCTGCACCGAGATCATCGAGGTCACCGACGACGGCGAGACGGCCGTCTGCAACCTCGGCTCGGTCAACCTGGGGTCCTTCGTGACCGGCGGGGACATCGACTGGGAGCGGCTGGACTCGACCGTCCGCACCGCCGTCACCTTCCTCGACCGGGTCGTCGACATCAACTTCTACCCGACCGAGCAGGCCGGGCGCTCCAACGCCCGCTGGCGTCCGGTCGGCCTGGGCGCCATGGGCCTCCAGGACGTCTTCTTCCAGCTGAAGCTGCCGTTCGACTCGGCCGAGGCGCGCGCGCTGTCCACCCGGATCGCCGAGCGGATCATGCTCGCCGCGTACGAGGCCTCCGCCGACCTCGCCGAGCGCAGCGGCCCGGTCCCCGCCTGGGAGCAGACCCGCGCCGCCCGCGGTGTGCTGCACCCGGACCACTACGACGTCGAGCTGAACTGGCCGGAGCGCTGGGCCGCGCTGCGCGAGCGGATCGCCGCCGTCGGTCTGCGCAACAGCCTGCTGCTCGCCATCGCGCCGACCGCGACCATCGCGTCGATCGCCGGTGTCTACGAGTGCATCGAGCCGCAGGTCTCCAACCTCTTCAAGCGCGAGACGTTGTCGGGCGAGTTCCTCCAGGTCAACTCCTACCTCGTCGACGAGCTGAAGAGCCTCGGCGTGTGGGACGCGCAGACCCGGGACGCGCTGCGTGACTCCAGCGGCTCGGTGGCCGGCTTCACCTGGATCCCGGCCGAGGTCCGCGAGCTGTACCGCACGGCCTGGGAGATCCCGCAGCGCGGTCTGATCGACATGGCCGCGGCCCGCACCCCCTTCCTGGACCAGTCGCAGTCGCTGAACCTGTTCATGGAGACGCCGACGATCGGCAAGCTGTCGTCGATGTACGCGTACGCCTGGAAGCAGGGTCTGAAGACGACGTACTACCTGCGCTCCCGTCCGGCGACGCGGATCGCGCGCGCCGCCCAGGCGTCGACGACGGCCGCCGCCCCCATCCCCGTCCAGCAGGCGGTCTCCGACGCGGACGCCCTCGCCTGCTCCCTGGAAAACCCCGAGTCCTGCGAGGCCTGCCAGTAATGAGTTCCACCGATCGGAAGAACCTCCTCGACCCGGGCTTCGAGCTGACCCTGCGCCCGATGCGCTACCCGGACTTCTACGAGCGCTACCGGGACGCGATCAAGAACACCTGGACGGTGGAGGAGGTCGACCTGCACTCCGACGTCGCCGACCTCGCCAAGCTGACGCCGGCCGAGCAGCACATGATCGGCCGTCTGGTCGCGTTCTTCGCGACGGGCGACTCGATCGTCGCGAACAACCTGGTGCTGACGCTCTACAAGCACATCAACTCCCCCGAGGCGCGCCTCTACCTCTCGCGGCAGCTGTTCGAGGAGGCCGTGCACGTCCAGTTCTACCTGACGCTGCTCGACACCTACCTGCCCGACCCGGACGACCGCGCCGCGGCGTTCGACGCGGTCGAGGAGATCCCCTCCATCCGCGAGAAGGCGCAGTTCTGCTTCAAGTGGATGGACTCGGTCGAGAAGATCGAGAAGCTGGAGACGGCCGCCGACCGCCGCCGCTTCCTGCTGAACCTGATCTGCTTCGCGGCCTGCATCGAGGGCCTGTTCTTCTACGGCGCCTTCGCGTACGTGTACTGGTTCCGGTCCCGCGGCCTGCTGCACGGCCTGGCGACCGGCACCAACTGGGTCTTCCGTGACGAGACCATGCACATGAACTTCGCCTTCGAGGTCGTGGACACCGTCCGCAAGGAGGAGCCGGAGCTCTTCGACGACGCCCTGCGCCGGCAGGTCACCGACATGCTGAAGGAGGCCGTCGAGGCCGAGCTCCAGTTCGGCCGCGACCTGTGCGGCGACGGGCTGCCCGGCATGAACACCGAGTCGATGCGCGCGTACCTCCAGTGCGTCGCCGACCAGCGCCTCCAGCGCCTCGGCTTCGCCCCGGTGTACGGCTCGGAGAACCCGTTCGCGTTCATGGAGCTCCAGGGCGTCCAGGAGCTCACCAACTTCTTCGAGCGCCGCCCGTCCGCCTACCAGGTGGCCGTCGAGGGCTCGGTGGACCTGGACGAGGACTTCTAGGCCACGGCCGTACGAGGAAGGGCCCCGCACTCGGCGAGTGCGGGGCCCTTCTCCGTGCGGTCGCGCGATCAGGCGTTGGGGACCGTCTCGTAGCGCGGGGTGCCCTCTTCCATCTGGCGCAGGGCGTCCTTGCGGTCGCGCTTGGAGAGGCGGTCGATGTACAGGTAGCCGTACAGGTGGTCCGTCTCGTGCTGGAGGCAGCGGGCGAAGTAGCCGGTGCCGCGGACCTTGATCGGGTTGCCCTCGGCGTCCTGGCCGTGGACCTCCGCGTAGTCGGGCCGGGCCAGCTCGGCGTAGGCCGTCGGCACGGAGAGGCAGCCCTCGTTGGACTCGTCGAGGACGCGCAGCTCGGCGGGGAGCTCCTGGAGGACGGGGTTGACGACGACACCGGTGTGCCGGACGCCCTCGTCGTCGGGGCAGTCGTAGACGAAGACCTTGAGGTCCACGCCGATCTGGTTCGCGGCCAGGCCCACGCCCTCGGCGGCCTTCTGGCTGGCGAACATGTCGTCGATCAGCTGCGCGAGCCCGGCGTCGAACTCGGTGACGTCCTTGCACTCCTTGTGGAGCACGGGGTTGCCGACGACCGTGATCGGGCGGGCCGTGCCGCGCTCGCGGTAGGCGAGCTCACGCGCCTCGCAGTCCTCCGTGTCCACGACGAAGCCGTCGTTGATCGTCTGCTCGTCCGTCTCCTGCTGCGCCATGTCCGGCCGCGCCCTTCTGAAAACCCGATTCCGTCGGAGGACAGCCTACGGGCCCGTGGCCGTGGCCTCAGCAGACCTCTTCGAGATCACGCCACTCGCGGCTGTCGGGACTGTCCGCCACCCAGCCGTCCAGCAGCCCGCGCACCAGCCCGGCGGGGGCCGCGATGCCGCACTCCCGCTCCGGCACCCACAGCTCGCCGGGCGAGCGGTGGCCGAGCGGCCCGGGGTGGCCCGGCTCGCTGTGGTCGTGCGGGTCGGAGTGCTCGCCCTCGCCCTCGGCGCTCGGCATGGTCGACTCGGAGCAGGCGCGGCAGAGCAGCCGCACGGACGAGGACCAGTCCTCGGCGGCGAAGCCGGCCTCGGCGGCGAGCTGCTCCAGGGCGTCCCGGTCGTCCTCGGTGGCGGCCTCCAGGAGGACCACCCAGGTGGGGACGGGGGACGGCGCCCACAGCTCGATCTCGTCGAAGACCGGGTAGGAGGGGCCCGCGGTGGTGGTGCGCTCGCCGTTCGGCACCCCGTCGTGGAGGACGACCTCACCCCAGCGGCGGCCGGAGGAGGGCAGGGGGACGGAGAGGACCTCGATGCGGGCCGGGTCGAGACGGCGGCCCCACACGACCTCGGCCTCGCCCTCCGGGGAGAGTCGCACGGCGGCGCTGCCGAGCTCCATGCCGGCGGGCTCGCCCGTGCCGGCGGCGGCGCCGGGCACCTTCAGTCCGTATGCCTGCCAGGCCCGGCGGGCCAGCGGCCAGTCCTGGAGGGCGGTGGCGGCGATGCCGACGTTCCACCAGTCGGGGGCGCCGCTCTCCTTGTCGAGCAGGGCGACCGCGCGCAGCCCTGCGGCGCGTGCCTGCTCCCAGTCGTGGCGGAACTTGTGCAGCAGCGCCAGGTTGAACCAGGACTCCGAGAGCCAGGGCTCCAGATCCGCCGCGCGCGTCAGGAGCGCGCCCGCGTCCTCGTACCGGCCGTCGCCGATCAGCGTGAACGCGCGGTCCGTGGCCTGCCGCCATGAGGCGGAGGGCCGATGCCGTACCTTCCCGAAGATCTTCACGATTCCCGCCTGCCGGTCGCTTCACCCTCTTGTTCGCATCCAACCATGCCCGGTCGGACGCGCGCTCATTACCCATGGGTTACCCCGTGGGGACGGAGGTCACCCCAGTGGCTCCGCCCCGTGCGAGGACCCTGGCCAGGCATTCGACCACATCCGGGTGATAGTCGCGGGCGGTGCCCAGTCTCAGGCGTTCGAGAGCGGCGAGGGCGGCGCCCGCCCCGTCGCCGGCGAGGTCGTCGTAGGCGTTGACGGCGCGGACGATCCGGGCGGGCACCGGCTGCTCGCGGTAGGGGTCGGCCTGGCGCTCGACGATCACCGCGACGGAGACGGGGACGCCGGTCCTGCGGACGACCTCGCCGCCCAGGAGGGCGATCCTGCGCTGCTCCTCGGCGGGCAGCAGGGCGGTGGCGCCGCCGGTGACGGGGTCGACGAGGGAGAGCTGTCCGATGTCGTGCATGAGCGCCGCGTGTTCGAGGACGGTCAGCTCGGGCCCGGAAAGACCCAGCTCGCGGCCGACGGCGGTGCTGAGGGCGGCGACCCGGTGGGCGTGGCCGGGCGGGGTGCAGCCGGCGATCTCGGTGGCCCGGGCGAGGGACGCGATGGTCTGCCGGTTGACGGTCCGCACCGATTCGTAGCGCCGGAAGGAGACCTGCGTGAGCAGCAGCGGCACGGCGAGGACGGGCAGGGCCCACAGTCCGGCGGCGGCGACGCCGAGCGCCATGACGGCGCCGGTGGCGCAGACCGCGGAGCCGATGCCGAGGAGGGCGCGCAGTTCGTCGCGGAGGAGGGGGCCGTACGGGAAGCCGCTGCGGGCGCGGAGCAGCAGGGCGGCGAGGACGGCGTCGCACAGGGCGGTGAGGGCGATGAGCAGGAGGAGGAAGAGGGCGTACCCGGGGCCGTGGCCGAGGTGCCCGACGACGGCCCCCGTGTTGTAGAGGGGCTGGAAGCAGAGCGCGGCGAAGCCGACGGTGAGGACGCGGCGGGCGAGGTGGTCGAGGCCGGCGCCGTGGCCGCGGGCGAGGTGGGGGACGAGCCCGGCGAGGCCGGCGGCGACGACGACGGCGGTGATCTGGAGGACGCCGTGGGTGGTGGCGGTGCCGGCGCTCTGGCCGAGGAGGGCGTACGCGAGGGCTCCGGCGGCGGCGAGCGGCGCGGGCTCCCGGGCCGGGGGGCCGTCGGCGGCCGTCGCGGTGCGGGGTCCGGCGCGCCAGCGGGCGAGCTCGCCGAGGAGGACGAGGACGCCGAAGGCGAGGGCGTTGCCGGGTTCGTCGACGCCGTTCCAGAGGGTGGAGCCGAGGCCGGCGAGGCCCAGCAGCAGCGCGGCCCCGTGGACGGCCCGGACGGTGACGGTGCCGGGCCTCACGCGCGCTCCCTCGACCGGCGCCGCGCGGTGCTGGCCTCGCGGGGCGTGGGCACCCGGTCGGACGATTCGGTCTCGTCGGCGGTGACGGCGGGCCGCCAGCCGTGCCGGTCCAGGGCGCGGACGAGGGCGGCGACCATCCGGGGGTCGAAGTGGGTGCCGGCGCACCGCTCCAGTTCGGCGACGGCGGTCGGCACCGGGCGGGCCCGGCTGTACGAGCGGGTGGAGGTCATGGCGTCGAAGGCGTCCGCGACGGCGACCACCCGGGCGCATTCGGGAATCTGCTCGCCGTGGAGGCCGTACGGGTAGCCGCTGCCGTCCATGCGTTCGTGGTGGTGGAGGATCGCGGCGCGCGCCTCGCCGAGGAAGCCGATGCCGCGGACCATCTCGTGGCCGTACTCGGGGTGGAGCTCGATGATCCGGCGTTCCTCGGGGGTGAGGGGGCCGTCCTTGCGGAGCACCCGGGTGGGGACGCCGAGCTTCCCCACGTCGTGCAGGATGCCGGCGAAGCGGACGACGTCGAGCCGGTCGTCGGCGAGGCCGAGCTCACGGGCGATCAGGACGGAGGCGTGGCCGACCCGTTCGCTGTGGCCGCGGGTGTAGCGGTCCTTGATGTCGACGGCCTGGACGAGGGCGCGGATGGTGGCCTGGTGGGCGGCGCGTTCGCGGTGGTACTGGGCGAAGACCCAGCAGGAGATGTACATCGGGAGCAGCACGAACAGCGCCGCGAGCGGTCCGTAGGTGCTGCGCCAGAGCACGGCCATCATCAGGCCGGCCAGGCCGTGCACGGCGTGCGGGGCGAGCGCCCGCCCGAGCAGGCCGCGCCAGGCGGTCCGCGGGGACAGTCCGTCGGCGGTGGCCCGGATGCCGCCGTCGAGGGCGGTGAGGACCAGGCAGAAGGCGAGCGCGGCGGCGCCCGCGGGCAGCAGGGCGTACGGCAGGTCGGGGGCGTCGGGCCCGCGGCCGAGGGCGGCGGGTCCGCCGAGGAGGCCTGCGGTGGCCGCGGCGGCCCCGACGGCGAGTCCCGTCGCGGCGGCCCGCCAGAGGCGGCGCGGTCCGGCCGGCGGCTCCTCGACGCGGGCGAGGAGGCTGCCGGGGAGCGCGGTGAGCACGGCGGCGGAGGGCGGCAGGAGGAGGGCGGCGGTCAGCAGGACGGGGAAGAAGGAGCCGGCGCCGAGGGGGACGGAGCCGCCGAACGCGCGGCCGAGGAGCGGGCAGCGGGCGGGCAGTTCGCAGAGCGCGCAGAGGGTGGCGAGGAGGGCGACGGTGGCCCAGGGGGTGGAGGCGTCCGGTCGCAGCGCGGGCAGGGCGCAGGCCCCGGCGCCTGCCAGGGCGCAGCCGATGTACACGCGGGCCGCTCGCGGAATGACCTTCACGCCCATCACGGCTGTCACGCTAGCGAGTCGGGAGGCGCGGGACGGCCGGCTCCGAGTGATTCGCACCATCGGGTGATACAAGCTGATATATGCGGAGAGCCGCCGCGATCCCGTCGCGGCGGCTCTCGACTCCTCGGCGGGAGTGCTACTCCTGGGGGGCCGGCGTCGCCGGGGCGCTCGCCGTGATCTCCTGCTCGGGCACCGTGTGCCCGGCGCGGATCAGGTCGATCCGGCCCATCACCTTGGCCCTGAGGTCGGTGGGCACGTCGTCACTGCCGCAGCAGCGCTTGACGAGCTTCTTCACCGCCTGCTCCAGGCCGTACTTCTCCAGGCACGGGGAGCACTCCTCGAAGTGCACCTCGAACTTGGTGCAGTCGCTGTCGGGCATCTCGTTGTCGAGGAACTCGTAGAGATGATCCAGGACCTCTGAGCAATCCGTCTCGTGCGGCTCTCCGCAGCTCATGAGCCCGAGCCTTTCAGATCGTTCGACGACTCTCCGGCGCCCGCGGGTACCAGCCCGCGGTCGCGGGCGTAGTCCTCGAGCATGCCGCGCAGCTGGCGGCGTCCCCGGTGCAGTCGGGACATCACCGTACCGATGGGTGTCCCCATGATGTCCGCGATCTCCTTGTACGCAAAGCCCTCGACATCGGCGAGATAGACGGCGATGCGGAACTCCTCGGGAATCGCCTGCAGCGCTTCCTTCACGTCGGAGTCGGGCAGGTGGTCGAGGGCCTGCGACTCGGCGGAGCGCAGACCGGTCGACATGTGCGACTCGGCGCGGGCGAGCTGCCAGTCCTCGATCTCCTCGGCGGCGCTGCGCTGGGGCTCGCGCTGCTTCTTGCGGTACGAGTTGATGAAGGTGTTCGTGAGGATGCGGTACAGCCACGCCTTGAGGTTGGTGCCCTCGCGGAACTGGTGGAAGGAGCCGTACGCCTTGGCGTAGGTCTCCTGCACCAGGTCCTCCGCGTCCGCGGGGTTGCGCGTCATGCGCAGCGCGGCGGAGTACATCTGGTCGAGGTAGCCGAGGGCGTCCCGCTCGAAGCGCGCGTTGCGCTCCGCGGTCGTCTCCTCGGGGCCGTCGTCGGTCCCTGTGTCGGTCCCAGTGACCGGACCCACCTCCTCCAGCGCGGCGGCGAGCCCGGGGGCGGACCCGCTCGTTTCGGAGGATAGACGAGGAAGCACTCCGCCCGCCGCCCGAATCGGGGCGGCCTTGGGCGCGGGCAGCACTGTCCAGTCGAGGTCAGCGGCCTGCGCGCGCTCCGGGCAGATGGTCGAACCCATGCGACGGACTCCCTCTTCCTTGCTCTCAACCGACGCACCGAACAACCACGGCCCCCCGCTCGGCATTCCCGCCCGGCGGGGGCGGGTCAGCGGAGTTCCTCGGTCCACCCGGCGACCGCGTCCACGAGGAGGGCCAGCGCCTCCTCCTGGCCGAGGGGCGCCCGCTTCGGCAGCGCGAAGCCGTGGTCCCCGTACGGGATCTCGACCATCGCGTACGGGCCCTCCGGGTACTCGTCGGGCCGCCCGAAGGGGTCGTTGCCGCCTTGGACGACGAGGGTGGGCAGGCCGGTGCCGAGCAGTTCAGCGGCGCGGGAGCGCTCCGGCCTGCCCGGCGGGTGCAGCGGGAAGCTCAGCGCGAGGACGGCGTGCGCGCCCAGGTCGAGGCCGGTCCGGCAGGCGACCCGGGCGCCGGCGCTGCGGCCGCCCGCGATCACGGGGAGGCCGGGGGCGGCGAGGACGGGCCACACTCCGCGCCAGCCGATGTCGAGCGTCTTCGGCGCGGGCGCCACCTTCTTCCCGGCCACCCGCCACGGCTGCTCGACGAGGGCCACGGTCACCCCGCGCGCGGGGAGGGCGTCGGCGAGCGCCCGGAGGTCGCGGGCCTCGACGCCGCCGCCGGCGCCGTGGCCGAGGGCGAGCACGGCCCACGGCCGCTTCCCCCGGTGCCAGGCGACACGGGCCTCGCCCGCGTCGGTGGCGACGGTCTCGTACTGTGTCACGTCCTTGGTCACGCCCCCATCCTGCCGCCCCGTCCCGCCGGGGCCGCGGATCCCGGGCGGGACGGGGCGGTCGGCGGGGCGGTCGGCGGGGAACGGCCGCTACGGGGCGGTCAGAAGAGGGTGGCGACCTCGGGGCCGTCCAGCTCCGTCAGCAGCTCGGGGCCGTTGTTGCGGACGTTGCTGACGGCGGTGGCCACCGGATAGGCCCGCATCAGCCCCTCCGGCGGCGGGGCGAGCAGCCCGTGCAGCTCCTCCGGGTCGGTGCGCGCCGGGTCGAGCCAGGCGTCCCAGCGCTCCGGGGTCAGCATCAGCGGCATCCGGGGGTGGATGTCGCCGAGCGAGCGCGGGCCCTCGGCGGGGGCCACGCCCAGCGGTCCGGTCTCGGCCTCGGTGGTGATCACCGAGCAGGTCACCCACCAGGCCGACGGATGCCCGGGGGGCAGGGTCGCGTCCCTCCAGAACTCGTAGAGCCCGGCCATCGCGAGGACGGCGCCGTCCGCCGGGGTCACGAAGTAGGGCTGCTTGCGCGACCGCTTCCGCTTCCCCTCGACCTCCAGGTCCCGCTCGTCGGCTCCGGTCACCCATTCGTAGTAGCCGTCGGCGGGCAGGATGCACCGGCGGGAGGCGAACGCCTGCTTGAAGGAGGGCTTCTCGTGCACGGTCTCCGCGCGCGCGTTGATCATCCGGGCGGCGCCCTCCGGCGACTTCGCCCAGGACGGCACGAGCCCCCACCTCAGGGCACGGAGCTGGCGAACCGGCCGCGGCGATCCGGCGTCTTTCACAGGACGTTCCAGCACGGCCCAGACCTCTTTGGTGGGCGCCACGTTCCAGTCCGGGGCGAGCGCCTCGGTCGGTTCCCACTTCTCGATCCCGAAGAGGCCGACCAGGTCCTCGGGCCGCCGACTCGCTGCAAACCGTCCGCACATACGTGCCACACTGCCACGGTCCCGCCCACCACCGAGGAGCCGTCCGAGAAATGACCGAGATCCTCGGCACCCAGCCCGCTCCCGACCTGTGGCTGGTCTGCGCCACCGCCGCCTGCGCCCTCGCCCTCGTCCTCTTCCGCGGCCTGTGGCTGCCGGCGCGCAACGCGATCACCATCGCCCACGAGGGCGGCCACGGCCTCGTGGCCGTCGCCACCGGGCGCCGTCTCCAGGCGATCAGACTGCACTCGGACACCAGCGGCCTGACCGTGACCCGGGGCAGGCCGACCGGCCTCGGCGTGGTCCTCACCCTGGCCGCCGGGTACCCCGCGGCCCCGCTGCTCGGCCTCGGCGGCGCCGCCCTGCTGGGCACCGGCCGCACCACCCTGCTGCTCTGGGTCGCGACGGCCCTGCTGCTGGCGATGCTGGTCATGGTCCGCAACGCGTACGGCGTCCTCACCGTCGTCCTGACCGGCGCCGCCTTCCTCCTCGTCGCCTGGCTGACCGGCCCCGACGTCCAGTCGGCCTTCGCCTACGCCGTGGTGTGGTTCCTTCTGCTCGGCGGCGTCCGCCCGGCCTTCGAGCTCCAGGCGAAGCGCCGTCACGGCGGGGCCCCCGACTCGGACGCCGACCAGCTCGCGCGCCTCACGCACGTGCCCGCCGGGGTGTGGCTCCTCTTCTTCCACACGGTCGCGATCTGCTCCCTGATCGGCGGCTGCCGCTGGCTCGTGCGCTTCTGACACCCCCGTACAGTGAGTCCATGACCGCAGCAGCCTCCGCGCACACCGACCCGTCCACCGACCTCTGGCCCGCCCCGTACGCCCGCGGCGCCGTCGACGCGACCGTCACCGTGCCCGGATCGAAGTCGGTCACCAACCGGGCCCTGGTGCTCGCCGCGCTCGCCTCCGAGCCCGGCTGGCTGCGCCGCCCGCTCCGCTCCCGCGACACCCTGCTGATGGCCGAGGCGCTCCGCACGCTCGGCGTCCGCATCGAGGAGGGCGTCGGCCCCGACGGCACCGGCGAGGCCTGGCGGATCATCCCCGCCCCGCTGCGCGGCCCCGCGGCCGTCGACGTCGGCAACGCGGGCACGGTCATGCGCTTCCTGCCGCCCCTCGCGGCCCTCGCCGACGGCCCGGTCCGCTTCGACGGGGACCCCCGCTCCCACGAGCGGCCGCTGCACGGCGTGATCGACGCGCTCCGCGCGCTCGGCGCCCGCGTCGACGACGACGGCCGCGGCGCGCTCCCGATGACCGTGCACGGCGCCGGCGGCCTGGACGGCGGCACCGTCGAGATCGACGCCTCCTCGTCCTCCCAGTTCGTCAGCGCCCTGCTGCTGTCCGCGCCCCGCTTCAACCAGGGCGTCGAGGTGCGGCACGTCGGCACCCGGCTCCCCTCGATGCCCCACATCCGGATGACCGTCGACATGCTCCGCGCCGTGGGCGCCCGGGTCGACGAGCCCGAGCACGGCGGCACCCCGGACGTGTGGCGGGTGGCGCCCTCCGCGCTGCGCGGGCGGGACCTGGTCGTCGAGCCCGACCTGTCCAACGCGCAGCCGTTCCTGGCCGCCGCGCTGGTGACCGGCGGCCGGGTGACCGTCCCCGACTGGCCCGAGCGGACCACCCAGCCCGGTGACGCGCTGCGGGAGATCTTCACCGAGATGGGTGGCTCCTGCGAGCTGACCGACGCCGGTCTGACCTTCACCGGCACGGGCCGGATCCACGGCATCGACGTCGACCTGGGCGAGGTCGGCGAGCTGACCCCCGGCATCGCGGCGCTCGCGGCGCTCGCCGACTCCCCCTCCACCCTGCGTGGCGTGGCCCACCTGCGGCTCCACGAGACGGACCGGCTGGCGGCGCTCACCAAGGAGATCAAC
The DNA here is from genome assembly GCF_055584185.1 of Streptomyces sp. NPDC104202. Taxonomy (NCBI): domain Bacteria; kingdom Bacillati; phylum Actinomycetota; class Actinomycetes; order Kitasatosporales; family Streptomycetaceae; genus Streptomyces; species Streptomyces sp. NPDC104202. Next base: position 127,763 of record NZ_JBVJMN010000011.1, read on the forward strand.
GAGCTGGGCGGCGACGTCACCGAGACCGAGGACGGTCTCCACATCCGCCCGCGCCCGCTGCACGGCGGCGTCTTCCACACGTACCACGACCACCGCATGGCGACGGCGGGCGCGCTGATCGGCCTCGCGGTCGAGGGCGTGGAGATCGAGGACGTGGCGACGACGGCGAAGACCTTGCCCGACTTCCCGGGGATGTGGACCGAAATGCTCGGGGCCTGAACCATGCGGCGTTACGGCAAGCACACCGACGAGGACGACATCCGCCAGCGGCCCAACCGCAAGGGCACCCGTCCCCGGACGACCCTCCGCCCCAAGCACGAGGACGCCGTCGAGGGCATGGTCCTCACCGTCGACCGGGGCCGGCTGACCTGCCTGGTCGACGACCGGGTCATCACCGCGATGAAGGCCCGCGAGCTGGGCCGCAAGGCCGCCGTCGTCGGGGACCGGGTCTCCCTCGTGGGCGACCTCTCCGGCGAGAAGGACACCCTGGCCCGGATCGTGCGGATCGGCGAGCGCAGCTCGGTCCTGCGGCGGACCGCCGACGACGACGACCCGTTCGAGCGGGTGGTCGTGGCCAACGCCGACCAGCTGGCGATCGTCACCGCGCTCGCCGACCCCGAGCCGCGCCCCCGGCTGATCGACCGCTGTCTGGTCGCCGCCTACGACGGCGGGCTCTCCCCGCTGCTCGTGCTCACCAAGTCGGACCTGGCCCCGCCGGACGCGCTGCTGGAGATGTACGGCGCGCTCGGCGTGCCGCACGTGGTCACCACTCGCGACGAGTTCGTCGACGGGGTGGCCGCCGAGCGCGTCCGCGAGCACCTCAAGGGCCGCACCACCGCCTTCGTGGGCCATTCCGGCGTCGGCAAGACGACGCTGGTGAACGCGCTGGTCCCGGCGGACCGGCGGCGGACCACCGGTGTCGTCAACGCGGTGACCGGCCGCGGCCGGCACACCACCACGTCGGCGCTGGCGCTGCCGCTCGACGACAAGGAGGGCGGCTGGGTCATCGACACCCCGGGCGTGCGCTCCTTCGGTCTGCACCACGTGGACCCGTCGCGGGTGATCCTCGCCTTCCCCGACCTCGTCCCGGGCACGGAGAACTGCCCGCGCGCGTGCAGCCACGACGAGCCGGACTGCGCGCTCGACGCGTTCGTGGCGGAGGGGCACGCCGATCCGGCGCGGCTGTACTCGCTGCGCCGTCTGCTGGCGACCAGGGAGCGACGCGAGGGCGACTGAGCCGCCGCGGGTTTACGGGCGTCCGCCGCAGGTAAGGGCATAATCGCACCAAGTGCGACGAAGCAGTCACCGACGGCGTGGGAGGCACTGACGATGGCGTGGCTGCTGGTGGTGGTCGCCGGACTCCTGGAGACGGGGTTCGCGGTCTGCCTCAAGCTCTCGCACGGCTTCACCCGGCTGTGGCCGACGATCGCCTTCGCGGCCTTCGCCCTCGGCAGCTTCGGTCTCCTCACCCTCGCGCTGCGCAAGCTCGACGTGGGTCCCGCGTACGCGGTGTGGACGGGGATCGGCGCGGCCGGGACGGCGATCTACGGCATGGTCTTCCTCGGCGACGTGGTCTCCACGCTCAAGATCGTCTCGATCAGCCTGGTGATCGCGGGGGTCATCGGGCTCCAGCTCTCCGGCTCGGCGCACTGACCGGAGACCGGCGGGGCCGGGGCGACGACGTGGCTGAGGGCGAGCCGGACCGCGAGTTCGCAGACCGGCGCCCATCGCTCCCCCGCACAGGCCGCGGTCTGCGCGACGAGTTCGCCGGGCGCGGGCGGACCGGCGTCGGCGCGCCGCTGGGCGGGGACCGGGGCGGGGCGGGCACCGGGGCGGGCGGGCCGGGGCTCGGGCAGCCGGTCGCTCCAGGCGCCGGTGAGCAGGGCGCGCAGTATCGGCCGGGTGGCGGCGCGGGCGACGATCCATTCGGCGACGGCGACGACGTTGCGTCCGGGCGGGGCCGGGGCGGCGAGCAGCCGCCGGACGTCCTGGAGGTAGGCGTCGGCCTCGCGGCGCACCAGGGCGCGGGCGAGCCCCTCCTTGCTGCCGAACTCGTTGTAGAGGGTCTGGCGGGAGACGCGGGCGGCGCCGGCCAGGTCGGCCATGCGGATCGCGGACCAGGGCCGGTGCGTGAGCGCGGCGAGCGCGGCGTCGAGGAGGGCGTCGCGGGCGTTCGCCATCGCCACCTCCGGGAGGGAACGGTCGTCCGCCCAGGTTCGGCAGCAGCCACCACCGTGTCAAGGGCTCTCGCGGCGGGTCGCGGGGACGCCCGCGGACGGCCCCCGTGGACGGTTCTCCGCGTGTTCACACGGCGGGGATAGAGTGCCGACCATGGCCGATTACCACGATGATCTGCGTCTTGCCCACGTCCTCGCGGATGCCGCCGACGCGGCCACCATGGACCGTTTCCAGGCGCTGGACCTGCAGGTCGAGACCAAGCCGGACATGACCCCGGTGAGCGAGGCCGACAAGGCCGCCGAGGAGCTGATCCGCGGTCAGCTCCAGCGGGCCAGGCCCCGGGACGCGATCCTCGGCGAGGAGTACGGCGTGGAGGGCTCGGGCCCGCGCCGGTGGGTGATCGACCCGATCGACGGCACCAAGAACTACGTGCGCGGGGTGCCCGTCTGGGCGACCCTGATCGCGCTGATGGAGGCCGGGGAGACCGGCTTCCAGCCGGTGGTGGGCGTGGTCTCGGCCCCGGCGCTCGGCCGGCGCTGGTGGGCGGCGAAGGGCAGCGGGGCGTACACGGGCCGCAGCCTGGCCTCGGCGACCCGGCTCGGGGTGTCGAAGGTGGCGTCCCTGGCGGACGCGTCCTTCGCCTACTCCTCGATCAGCGGCTGGGAGGAGCGGGGCCGGCTGGACGGCTTCCTGGACCTCACGCGCGCGTGCTGGCGGACTCGCGCGTACGGCGACTTCTGGCCGTACATGATGGTCGCCGAGGGGTCGGTGGACCTCTGCGCGGAGCCGGAGCTGTCGCTCTGGGACATGGCCGCGGTCGCGATCGTGGTCCAGGAGGCCGGCGGGACGTACACGGGCCTGGACGGCCGGCACGGTCCGCACAGCGGGAACGCGGCCGCCTCCAACGGCCTGCTCCACGGCGAGCTGCTGAGCTATCTCAACCAGGAGAGCCCGCGCGACTGAGTCCGCGACCGCGTTCCCGGGGCGTCCGGCGCGGGGCGGGTACGCCCGCCGCACCCCCCGGGAGCGCCTCGCGCGCCCCCTTGTCGGCCCTGTCCCCCGGTGCCACTCTGAGAGTCCCCCCACTTGTGAACTTGTGAATTCCTTCTTCTTGAAGGTTCACCAAGGAGGTGGCTCCGTCCATGCTCGTCCGTGACGCCATGAGCACCGTGGTCCTCACCATCGGCCCCGCCCACACCCTCCGTCAGGCGGCCCGCCTGATGTCGGCGCGCCACGTCGGCGCGGCCGTCGTCCTCGACACCGACGCCGGCGGGCTCGGGATCCTCACCGAGCGCGACGTCCTCAACTCCCTCGCCCGCGACCAGGACCCCGACCTGGAGACCGCCGGCTCCCACACCACCCGTGACGTCGTCTTCGCCGCGCCGTCCTGGACGCTGGCGGAGGCGGCCGAGGCCATGACCCGCGGCGGCTTCCGCCACCTGGTGGTCCTCGACGACGTGGGGCCGGTCGGCATGGTCTCCGTCCGGGACATCATCCGCTGCTGGATCCCGGTGCACAGCGTCGCCGGCTGACGCGAGGGCGGGCCGGACTCCCGCACGGAAGTCCGGCCCGCCCTCTCTTCACGACAAGCGGTGTCAGCCGCGCAGGGCCTGGACCGCGGCCTCCAGCCGCTTGCCGAAGTCACCGTCCGCCTGGCGGAAGTTGCCGATCGCCCGCTCGGCGATGTCGTCGCGCGAGACCTTGGCGATGAAGCCGGCCAGGTTCGCGACGAGGCGGCCCTTCTCGTCCTCGGACATCAGGCGGTAGAGGGTGCCCGCCTGCACGAAGTCGTCGTCCTCGGAGTGGACCGGGGCCGCATGGTCGCCGGTGACACCGGAGACGGGGACGGGCTGCCACAGCGGACGGTCCGTCTGGAACGGGCCGCCGAAGCTGTTCGGCTCGTAGTTCTTCGCGCCCTTGTGGCGGCCGTCGTAGAGGTGGCCGTCGCGGGAGTGGGTGCGCGCCTCGGTGGCGTGCGGGCGGTTCACCGGCAGGTGGTCGGCGTTGATGCCGACGCGGTAGCGGTGGGCGTCGCCGTAGGCGAAGAGGCGGCCCTGGAGCATCTTGTCCGGGGAGGGGCCGATGCCGGGCACGAAGTGCGCCGGGGAGAAGATCGACTGCTCGACCTCGGCGAAGACGTTCTCCGGGTTGCGGTTGAGCTCCAGCTTGCCGATCTCGACCGGCGGGTAGTCCTCGTGCGGCCACACCTTGGTGAGGTCGAACGGGTTGAAGCGGTACGTCGCCGCGTCGGCCGCGGGCATGATCTGGACCTGCACGGTCCAGGTCGGGAAGTCGCCGCGCTCGATGGCCTCGCGCAGGTCGCGCTGGTGCGAGTCCGGGTCCTCGCCGGCGAGGCGGTTGGCCTCGTCCTGGGTGAGGTTCTTGATGCCCTGGTCGGTCTTGAAGTGGTACTTGACCCAGAAGACCTCGCCGGCCTCGTTGTTCCACTGGAACGTGTGCGAGCCGTAGCCGTTCATGTGGCGGTACGAGGCGGGGATGCCGCGGTCGCCGAAGAGCCAGGTGACCTGGTGGGTCGACTCCGGGGAGAGGCCCCAGAAGTCCCAGACGTTGTCCGGCTCCTGCGAGCCCGAGTACGGGTCGCGCTTCTGGGTGTGGATGAAGTCGGGGAACTTGATGGCGTCCTTGATGAAGAACACCGGGGTGTTGTTGCCGACGAGGTCGTAGTTGCCCTCCTCGGTGTAGAACTTCAGCGCCCAGCCGCGCGGGTCGCGCACCGCGTCGGCCGCGCCGAGGTTGCCGGCGACGGTGGAGAAGCGGAGGAAGGTCTCGGTCTCCTTGCCGACCTCGGAGAGGAACGCGGCGCGCGTCCACTGCGAGACGTCACGGGTGAGCGTGAAGGTGCCGTAGGCGCCCGCACCGCGCGCGTGGACCACGCGCTCCGGAATGCGCTCGCGGTTGAAGTGGGCGAGCTTCTCCAGGAGGAGCTGGTCCTGGACGAGGACCGGACCGCCGACGCCCGCCGTCTCGCTGTTCTGGTTGTCGGCGACCGGCGCGCCGGCCTCCGTGGTGAGCGGTCCCTGCGTCACGTGCGCCTCCTGCGTCATTACTGCGAGTCCTGTCCGTCGGCCCCGGATCCCCGGCCGGAAACCCTTGGCCGATGCCGGTTTCGATCCTACAATGGACAATGTCTAAGTCAAGTGAACTTCCAAAGTCACACCGGTTCGGAGCTCCGGCCCCACGACTGTTAGGCTGACCCCCATGAGTGACCTGTTGGAACGACTCCGCGGACGCGGCTGGCGGATGACCGCGCAGCGGCGCGTCGTGGCCGAGGTCCTCGACGGGGACCACGTACACCTGACCGCCGACGAGGTGCATGCCCGCGCGGTGTCGCGGCTGCCCGAGATCTCGCGCGCGACCGTCTACAACACGCTGGGCGAGATGGTCACCCTCGGTGAGGTCATCGAGGTCGCGACCGACGGCCGCGCCAAGCGGTACGACCCCAACGCCCACCGGCCGCACCAGCACCTGGTCTGCGGCCGCTGCGGCGCCATCCGCGACGTCCACCCGGCCGGCGACCCGCTGGCGGACCTCCCGGACACCGAGCGCTTCGGCTTCACCATCTCGAACGTCGAGGTCACCTACCGGGGCATCTGCCCGAGCTGCGCCACGACCGCCTGAGACGGATACGAAGAGGCCCCCGCCGCCGGCGGGGGCCTCTTCGTATCCATGGGGACGACGACGAAGGCCCGGATCCGAGGGAATCGGATCCGGGCCTTCGTGCTACTGAGTAGCGGGGACAGGATTTGAACCTGCGACCTCTGGGTTATGAGCCCAGCGAGCTACCGAGCTGCTCCACCCCGCGTCGGTGAACACAACCTTACGGCCCACCCGTCACCGACGCAAATCCGTTGACGCGGCCCCGCTACGCGGTGAGCTCCTGGTGGAGCGCCTCGCTCAGGCGGGCCGCCCGCTCGGCGACCTCGGCGGGGCCCAGTTCCACCGCCCGCGCGCACCAGTGACGGCCCTCGGTGAGCTCGCCCCGGCGCGCCGCGAGCAGCGCCAGCCGGAGCGCGGCGCGGCCGTGGCCGGCGCGGGCGGCCCGGGTCCACCAGAGGGCGGCCTCGCGCTCGCTGCCCTCGCGGGCGAGGAGCAGGCCGAGGTTGAAGGCGCCGTTGCGGCTGCCCGCCTCGGCCGCCTCGCGGTACCAGCGGTCCGCCTCGGCGAGGTCGCCGCGCCCGGCGGCGAGCATCCCGACCCGCACCTGGGCGCGCCGGTGCCCCTGCTGGGCGGCCCGCTCGTACCACTCCTCGCACTCGCTCTTCTCCTCGCGGGACGCGCCGAGGACGGCCGGGCCGGGCTCGGGGCGGCGCGCGTCGAGGACCGAGGCGAGCCGGAAGGCCGCCTCGGCGCTACCGCCGCCGGCCGCGCACCGCAGATGGCGCTCGGCGGTCAGCTCGTCGCCGTCCCTGAGGGCGGCGATGCCGACCTGGAGCGCCGCCTCGGTGTGCCCGGCGGCCGCGGCCCGCTCGTACCAGACCAGGGCCGTACGGTCGTCGTCGCGGCCCGCGTGGAGGATGCCCAGGTTGAAGGCGGCGTCCACGCTGCCGGCCTCGGCGGCCTTGGAGAACCAGGGCTCGGCGCCGTTGGCGTCGCCGGCCTGGAGCAGCAGGACGGCGAGCGCGTTGGCGGCCTCGCGGTGGCCCGCGTAGGCGGCGCGGCGGTACCACTGCTCGGCCTGCGGGATGCGGTCCTGGGCGGCGCAGAGCAGCCCGAGGTTGTAGGCGCCGTTGACGTCGCCGGCGTCCATGGCGGCCCGGTACCAGCGCTCGGCGGTCTGCTGCTCGCCGCGGGCCGCGTGCAGGGCTCCCAGCGCGTTGGCGGCGTTGCCGTCGCCGTCCTGGGCGGCGCGCAGCCACCACACGGCGGCGCTCTCCTCGTCGCCGGCGTCGCGGAGCAGGAAGCCGAGGGCGCAGGCGGCCTTGGCCTCGCCCTCCTTGGCGGAGCTGAGGTACCAGCGGCCGGCCTCCTTGAGCTCGCCGCGGTGCTCCAGGATGGCGCCGAGGTGCAGCGCGGCCCGCCGGTGTCCGCGCGCGGCGGCCTGGCGGAACCACTGCTCGGCCTCGGTCGGCTCTCCCCCGGGATCGCCGGTGGTCAGGCCGGGCGCGGGCACCGGCGGGCCGCCGGCGGCCACGGCGGCGGGCACCCGGAGCCGGGTGCCGGTCTCGTGGGGGCCGCGGACGGTCTCGGTGGCGCGTCGCTCCAGGGCGAGGGCGAGGCGGTAGGCGGCCTCGCGGTGGCCCTGCTCGGCGGCGGCGCGCAGCCAGCGCTCGGCGCCGACGTCGCTGCGGTGCTCCAGGAGGTCGGCGAGGGCGTACGCGCCGAGGGCGTGGCCCTGCTCGGCGGCCTGGCGCAGCCAGTACTCGGCGGCCGGCTCGTCGCCGCGCTCGCGGTGGTGGCGGCCGAGCGCGTGGGCCGCGGGCGCGGAGCCGGCGACGGCGGCGACCCGCCACCAGCCGGCGGCCTCCTCGGCGTATCCCCGCTGGTGCAGCAGGACGCCCAGGTTGTTGGCGGCGGCGCGGTCCCCCTCGGCCGTGGCGCCGCGCAGGTAGGGCTCGGCGCCGTCGAGGTCGCCGCGGCGCAGCAGGAGGGCGCCGAGGGCGCTCATCGAGGCGACGTCGCCGCACTCGGCGGCGCGTCGGTGCCGGGCCTCGGTCTCGGTCTCGTTCTCGGTGTCGGCGTCGCCGGTGGCGCGCGTGGCGGTGGTGTCGACGACGGCATCGACGGCCGCCGCGGCCTCGATGATCTCGTCTGCGGCAATCCTGGCGTGCCGCTGCACAAACCGCCCTGTCTCCAACAGAGTTGCCCTGTCCCCCATAAATACCATCGTCGCACCACCCGCAACCCGAGCACACCTGGTATAGCCCAGCCAGTGAGGTCACTCAGCGTTTTGTCGACATGCCCACAGAGAGACAAGTCAAACACGCCTCACGCCAACTCGCCCCTTCCGTACCGTTCTTCGCCGCCCCCGCGCAACGCCGACACACGACGAGGGCCCGGATCCTTATGGATCCGGGCCCTCGTGCTCTGAGTAGCGGGGACAGGATTTGAACCTGCGACCTCTGGGTTATGAGCCCAGCGAGCTACCGAGCTGCTCCACCCCGCGTCGGTGAACCAACAGTATCACGACGCGGGAGGGAAACCCTCAGGTCAGCCGCCCGACGGGGTCGGCTTCAGCTTCGCCCCGGCCTCGGCGGCCCGCTGCAGGGCCGCCTGCAGGTCCTCCTGGGCCTTGCCGTACGCGGTCCAGTCACCCTTCTGGAGGGCGGCCTCGCCGGCGTCGTAGGCCTTCTGGGCGTCCGAGATGGCCTGCTGGAGCGCGGCGTCCCCGGTCGCCGGCGGCTGGGTCGTGCCGGGCGGCTGGGTGGTGCCCGGCGGGGTCGTCGGCGTGGTGGGCGCCTCCACCCCGAAGACCGCGTTGAGCGCCTTGGTGAGGTTGTCCTCGAACACGGTGGTGTCCTTGGTCGTGTCACCGTCCGGCTGGTCCGCGTCCACGTACGACACCGCGACCTTCTTCAGGAGCGGGTAGAGCGCGTTGCGGCCCTGGGCGTAGACCGGCTCGACGTACAGGAACCCGCCGTCGAGCGGCACGGTCAGCAGGTTGCCGTACTGGATGTCGGAGTCGGCGCCCTTCATGTCCCGGACGAAGGTGGCCACGGAGGGCAGACCGTTGAGCTTGCTCTGCACCTGGGCCGGGCCCGGCACGTCCTCGGTGACCCGCAGCAGTCTCAGCCGGCCGTACTCCTTGCTGGTGGCGTCGGCGTCGACCGCCATGAAGCCGCCCAGGTTGGGCCGCCCGTTCGGCGTGAACGTCGTCGTCAGCGAGAAGCGCTGGGAGGTGTCCCCCGGCATCTTCATGCTCAGGTAGTACGGCGGGACCGCGTTGCCGTCCTTGTTGGTCGGGTCGTCCGGCACCTGCCAGGCGTCCGAGCCGCTGTAGAACTGCGCGGGGTCGGTGACGTGGTAGCGGGTCAGCAGCTCGCGCTGGACCTTGAACATGTCCTGCGGGTAGCGCAGGTGCGCCATCAGGTCGGCCTTGATCGCGGACTTCGGCTGCACCGTGTCGGGGAAGGCCTTCATCCAGGTCTTGAGGACCGGGTCCTGCGTGTCCCACTCGTAGAGGGTCACCGTGCCGTCGTAGGCGTCGACGGTGGCCTTCACGGAGTTGCGGATGTAATTGACCTGGTTCTGCTGGGCGACGACGGCGCGCTGCTGGTTGCCGACGGTCAGCGAGTCGGCCGTGGTGTCGCCGAGCGTGGTGCGCGAGGCGTACGGGTAGCCGTTGGTCGTCGTGTAGGCGTCGATGATCCACTGGATCCGGCCGTCGACGACCGCCGGGTAGGCGTCGCCGTCGATGGTCAGCCACGGCGCGACGGCCTCGACGCGCTCCTTGGGCGTGCGGTTGTAGAGGATCCGGGAACCCTCGCCGATGGCGCCCGAGTAGAGGATCTGCGGCTCGCTGAAGGCCACCGCGTACGCGGCGCGGTTGAAGGTGCTGGAGAGGCTGACGCCGCTCTTCTCCTTGTAGCTGGTGGTCTTCTCGCCGTTCTCCTCGTAGTCCAGCTCCTTCTGCGGGCCGCCCACGATCGAGTACTGGTCGGTCTTCTCGCCGTAGTAGATCCGCTGCTGGTACGTGCCGAGCGAGCCCGTCGTCGGCAGTCCGGACTCGGTGAAGATCGGGGAGCCGTTGGCGTCGGTCTGCGTGCCCGAGGCCAGGATCGCGCCGTAGCCGTGGGTGTACGTGAAGTGGTCGTTGATCCAGTTCCGCTTCGGGATGCCCTTGATGTTGAGCTCGCGGAGACCGACGACGGTGTCCTTGCCCTGGTAGCGGTCCACGTCCAGGGTGGTCGGGAACTGGTAGTACTTCCGCTTCTGCTCCAGCTGCTGGAACGTCGGCGACACGATGTTCGGGTCGAGGAGGCGGTAGCTGGCCGCCGTGTCGGCGTCCTTGCGGAGCTGGTCCTTGGCCTTGACCGTCGACTTGCCCGAGTAGTTCTCGGGCTTGGTCGCGTCGATCGCGTACGCCTTGCGGGTCGCGTCGATGTTCTTCTGGATGTACTCGGCTTCCTTGGCCTGCTCGTTCGGCTGGACCTGGAACTTCTGCACGATGGCCGGGTACAGGCCGCCGATCAGGATCGCGGAGAGGACCATCAGGCCGAAGCCGATCATCGGCAGCTGCCAGGTGCGGCGCCAGAGCGTCGCGAAGAAGAGCACGGCGCAGATCGCGGCGATGCAGAACAGGATCGTCTTCGCCGGCAGGTACGCGTTGGCGTCGACGTACCGCAGACCCGTCCAGTTGCCGGTCGCCTTGAAGTCACTGGACTTCACGGCCAGGCCGTACCGGTCCAGCCAGTACGCCACGGCCTTGAGGGCGACGAAGAGGCCGAGGAGCACCGAGAGGTGGCCGGTGGCCGCGCCGGTGGCACGCGCGCCCGGGCTGGTGATCCGCAGCCCGCCGTACAGGTAGTGGGTGAGCGCGGCGGCGATCAGCGACAGCACCGCGGCGGCGAAGCCGAAGGCCAGGAGGAAGCGGTACCAGGGCAGGTCGAACGCGTAGAACGACACGTCGAGCCCGAACTGCGGGTCCTTCTGGCCGAACTTCACCCCGTTGATCCACATCAGCCAGGTGCGCCACTGGCCGGAGGCGGAGGCGCCGGCGATCAGGGCCACCAGGGCCGTGACCGCGAGCAGCACCCACTTCTTGAACGGGGCCAGGCCCATCCGGTACCGGTCGAGGCTCTGCTGCTCAAGCGACATCGCGCTGAGCGGCGGCCGCAGCCGGTACGCCAGCCAGATGTTCAGGCCGACGGCGAGCCCCATCAGGAGACCGAAGACGGCGAAGAGGCCGATCTTGGTCCACAGCGTGGTCGTGAACACGGACGAGTAGTTGACCGAGCGGTACCAGAGCCAGTCCGTCCAGAACCCGGCGAACATCACGAACGCCATGGCCAGGACGGCCAGCACGCCGAGCGTCATGAGCAGGGTACGGGCCCGCCGGGACGGCCGGCCGACTCTCATCCTTGGCCCGGACGGGCTCCCGCCGCGGTCCGGCATCTGGAAAGCCAACGTGCGCCCCTCGATGTTGATGCGTCTGAAAGCAGGCCCCGCGATCGTAGAGCCCACTGATGCAACTTACTGAGGCTTTACCTAGTTCCCGTCTTCCGGGGAAGACGAGGCAGGATATCGGTCATGTCCAATGTTTCCCCCTCAGGCCCGGCGATGGCCGCGAGCCCCCTCACCCGCGCGGTGCTCGAGATCGACGACTACGCGTCGGGGCTCGGCTGGGACCAGCCGGCCCGTCTCTTCGCCCTCGTCGACACCGCGCGCCTGCGCGCCCAGGAGCCCCGGCTCGCCTCCCAGCTCGGCCTGGGCGACGACGCCACCGCCTACACCCCCATCGAACAGGACAAGCTGCCGCGCGGGAAGCCGCTCGACGACTTCCTCGGCACGATCGCCTGGCCCGACGCCGTCGTCGGCTGCGCCCTCACGGTGGAGCGGCTCATGCTGCCCCCGTCGGCCGAGGCCCAGGTGCCGCAGGGCCTGAGCGAGAAGCAGCTCGCCAAGTGGGTGGCCGGCCACCCCGACCGCCAGGAGGTCCGGATGACCGTGGCGGTGCTGCGCGCCGGCGGCCGCGAGGCGGCGATCCGGCTGCGCGAGAAGGACAGCCCGACCGAGGTCCTCACCGGCCCCGACCTGGTGCCCGGCCTCGCCGAGGCACTGGCGGCGACCTTCGAGTCCTGACCCGCTCCCCCACGCCGAAGGGGCGCCCGTCCCAGTGGACCGGGCGCCCCTTCGGCGTGTGCGCGCCCCTATCCCGCGGAGCAGCGCGGAAGGGTCTTCGTGTCGCCCGCGCGGAGCTTCTCCAGCGACTTCGTGGCGTCCTGGATGGTGTCGACCTTGACCAGGGTGAGGCCGTCGGGGGTGTCCGACGCCGCGGCCTCGCAGTTGTCGGCGGGGGTGAGGAAGTACCGGGCACCGGCGTCCCGCGCGCCGACCAGCTTCATCTCGATGCCGCCGATCGGGCCGACCTTGCCGTCGTCGTCGATCGTGCCGGTGCCCGCGATGAACCGGCCGCCGGTGAGGCTCTCCGGGGTCAGCTTGTCGACGATGCCGAGGGCGAACATCAGACCGGCGCTCGGGCCGCCGACGTCGGCCAGGTTGATGTCGATCGTGAACGGGAAGACGTGGTCGGTGCCGGCCTGGATGCCGACGACGGCCCGGTCCCCCTCCTCCGAGGTGGTGGTCGTGATGACGACCTTCCGGGTGACGGTGGGTTCCCGGCGCGCCTTCTCGGCGGCCGCGGCCTCCTTGGCGGGGACGATCGTGAACGTGACGTCCTGGCCCGGCTTGCGCTTCGTCACCTGCCGGGCGACGTCGGCCTGCTCCTTGATCGCCACCCCGTCGACGGCCTTGATCACGTCACCGGCGTGCAGCTTGCCCTCGGACGGCGAGCCCTTGACCACGCTGCCGACGACGACCCGGGAGACGACCGGGATGCCCAGCTCCCCGAGGGCCGCGACCTTGGCGCTCTCCTGGGACTGGCTGAACTCCTCGGCGTTCTCCTGGCTCGACTGCTCCTCCGTCTTCCCGTCCGGGTAGAGGGTGTCGTGCGGCACCACCACGTTGTCGTGGGCGAGCCAGCCGTAGACCGCCTCGACGGCGTTCATCTTGTAGTCCGCGCTGGTGACGCGGACCGTCGTCATGTTGAGGTGGCCGTCCGTCGGATAGGTCTTCCGCCCCGAGATGTGCAGGACGGGCTCTCCCCTGGCCTCGCCGAGGGTGTTGACCGTGGGACCCGGGCTCATCTCCGCGTACGGCACCGGGATCAGGACGCCCGCGATGAGCAGGCAGATCAGGACCAGGGTGGAGGCGAGCATCGTCGCGGTGCGGCGTGGCATGGAACGACAGTACGGGACTCGCCTGTGGGTGCACCCCTGGGGCGGGTCCGTACGAGGCGCCGGGGGTCAGCTCGTGGGCGAGGTGGTGACACCGCCGGTCGCGGTGGCGTGCTCCCGCTCGACGGGGGCGGGATCGGGGGTCGTGGGGTGGACGCGTTCCATCGCGTCCCGGAACCGTGCGTAACCGGCGAGTTCGGCCACGTCACCTATCGTCTTGTTCCTCGAAGCCCAGCTTCCCCATATCGCCGCGCCGACGACTGCGAAAAGCGGAATCAGCAACCAGGCCAGCGCTGCCATCCCGACCTCCCATCCCCAGTGAGTTGATCAGCAGACTGTGTCATCTGTGAGACCAACGCTCGCGCCTGGGGGGCGGTTACGCAAATCGGGCGGTCGGCTACGCCCCGTCGGCGCGTCGCCTTGCCCCACAAGCGGAAGCCCGGCAGGCCACCGGCCTCCCGGTGAGGGCTCGGAAGGCGCCTGCCCTCCCCCGTCCTCCGGCCGGGGAGCCCCCCCACACTCCGGGTGAGGTTCAGCAAGCGCCGACCCACTCCTCCGTGCCGTCCGAGAAGGTCTGGTGCTTCCAGATGGGGACCTCGTGCTTGAGGTCGTCGATGAGCTTGCGGCAGGCCTCGAATGCCTCGCCGCGGTGGGGGCAGGAGACGGCGACGACGACCGCGACGTCGCCGACGCGCAGGTCGCCGACGCGGTGCACGGCGGCCAGGGCCCGCACCGGGTAGTTCGCGACGACCTTCTCGGCGACGCGGCGCAGCTCGGCCTCCGCGGTGGGGTGGCAGGAGTAGCCCAGGGCGTCGACGTCGGCGCCGCCGTCGTGGTTGCGCACGGTGCCGACGAAGAGCGTGGTGCCGCCGGAGGCGTCGTCGCCGACGGCCCGGAAGACCTCGTCGACGGAGAGCGGGGTGTCGCGGATCGCGAGCAGCTTGATCGGGTCGTCCGCTGCCTGCTCACCGGGGTGGTCGTGCGTCTGCGCCATGAGGCCATGGTGCCGCACGGCGCGGACATCCGGTAAGAGACCTTTCGACCTGTGGACGAGAGCCTCCCTAGGAGGGTCCTACAAGCCGCGCCGCTTGCGCATCTGGCGTACCAGCGCCGCGGTGCCCAGCAGGGCCACCGTCGCGCCCGCCGCGCCCGCCGCCGTCGCGTCCTTGCGGCCCAGCCGGCGGCCGGCCAGGGTGTGCCGGCCCTCGGCCTCCTCCAGGAGGGCGGTGAGGACCTCCTCGTTGGTCCACTTCGGCCGCCAGCCGGCGTCGTGCAGCCGCCCGACGCTCACCACCCAGGGGTGCATCGTGTAGGCGAGGTCCCCCGCCGGGGACGGCGTGAGGCCGATCCGGTGGAGGCGGGCCGCGGCGCCGAGGGCGACGGCGGAGGGAAGCTCCATGCGCCGGATGCCGGAGAGCTCCTCGACCTCCTCCTGCTCCAGCCAGCCGTCGCAGCCGACGGCGAACTCGCCCTCGACCTTCTCCAGTGCCGCGTACTCCAGGGCGCTCACCAGGTCCTCGACGTGGCAGAACTGCCAGGTCGGCCGGGAACCGGCGACGACGAGCAGCCGGGGCGACTCGAAGTAGCGGGTCAGCGCCGTGTCCGTGCCGCCGACGAGGACGGCCGGGCGGACGACGGTGACGTTGAGGCCGGGGTGGGCGCGGGGCGCGCGGCGGCCGAGCCGCTCGATCTCCAGCATGTCGCCGACGCCGGTGGCCTCGGCGGTGGCCTTGAGCTCGGCGTCCTCGGAGAGCGGGATGTCGTTGTCGGGCAGCGCGCCGTAGACCATCGCGGAGGTGCACAGCACCACCCGGCGGACCCCGGCGGCGGCGGCCGCGGTCAGCACCGTCTGCGTGCCGCGCACGTTGTAGGCCGTCCGGGCGGCGGGATCGGTCTCCAGGTCGAGGTCGACGGCGAGGTGCACGACGACGTCGGCGCCGCGCAGCTTCTCGGCGATGGCCGGATCGCGCACGTCGAGGATGTGCCACTGCGCCTCGGCGACCTCGCCCCGGCGCTCGTCGATCGCGACGACGCGCCTGACCTCGTCGGAGGCGGCGAGACGCCTGGTCAGCAGCTCTCCGACGCCGGCCGCGGCACCGGTGACCGCGACGACGGGGCCGCGCGCGGCGGACCGGGTTGAGGGGTTTCGCGCTCCGCGAACCTGAGGATCTGGGGAACTCACCGGGCGTCTCCAGCGGTTGTCTTCAGTACGTACGCCGCATGACGCGTACGGACCAGGTGGCGTCCATCCTGCCGCAGGGCACGGCCCGGCGGAGCACCGAGCCCATTTCCGGCCCGGATGTCTACGCTGGTGGTGTGCGGGTCTGTCTGACAGGCCTGGTCGGGCAGTCGCCGTCGGCAGGAGGCCGGCGGCCCTACGAGCCGAGGAAACCTGTGAGTGACACCCCATTCGGATTCGGCCTTCCGCCGGAGGAGCCGGAGAACGGCGACGAGGGCAAGAAGAAGGACCCCGCCGGAGGTGGGCAGGGGTCCGGCGGCCAGGGCGGCAACCCGTTCGGGGCGAACCCGTTCGGCTTCGGCGGCCTGCCGGGCATGGGCGGCCCGGGCGGGGCGGACAACCCGTTCGCCGCGATGTTCGGCTCGCTGAACCCCAACGACCTGGGGGCGGCCTTCCAGCAGCTCGGGCAGATGCTGAGCTACGAGGGCGGTCCCGTGAACTGGGACATGGCCAAGCAGATCGCGCGCCAGGTGGTCGCGCAGGGCACGGCCGACGGCACCAAGGACGCCAGCGTGGGTCCGGCCGAGAAGTCCGCGGTCCAGGAGGCCCTGCGCCTCGCCGACCTCTGGCTCGACCAGGTCACCTCGCTGCCCTCCGGCGCCGGTACGGCGGTGGCGTGGAGCCGCGCGGAGTGGGTCGAGGCGACCCTGCCCGCGTGGCAGCAGCTGGTGGACCCGGTCGCCGAGCGGGTCGGCTCGGCGATGGGCGACGTCCTGCCGCAGGAGATGCAGGCCATGGCGGGTCCGCTGATCGGCATGATGCGCTCGATGGGCGGCGCCATGTTCGGCCAGCAGATCGGTCAGGCCGTCGGCGCGCTCGCCGGCGAGGTCGTCGGTTCGACCGACGTCGGTCTGCCGCTCGGCCCGGCGGGGCGCGCGGCGCTGCTGCCGCTGAACATCGAGGCCTTCGGCAAGGACCTGGGCGTGCCCTCGGACGAGGTGCGGCTGTACCTGGCCCTGCGCGAAGCCGCCCACCAGCGTCTCTTCGCGCACGTGCCGTGGCTGCGGGCGCACCTGTTCGGTGCCGTCGAGGGGTACGCGCGCGGGATCAAGGTCGACACCTCGAAGCTGGAGGAGGCGGTCGGCCAGCTCGACCCGACCCACCCGGAGCAGCTGCAGGAGGCCCTCCAGCAGGGCATGTTCCAGCCGGAGGACACCCCGGAGCAGAAGGCGGCGCTGGCCCGTCTGGAGACCGCGCTCGCGCTGGTCGAGGGCTGGGTGGACGCGGTGGTCCACGAGGCCGCGAAGTCCCGTCTGACCTCGGCGGACGCGCTGCGCGAGACGCTGCGCCGGCGCCGGGCCTCGGGCGGTCCCGCCGAGCAGACCTTCGCGACGCTGATCGGTCTGGAGCTGCGGCCGCGGCGCCTGCGGGACGCGGCGCGCCTGTGGGCCTCGCTGACCGACGCGCGCGGGGTCGACGGCCGGGACGGCCTGTGGGAGCACCCGGACATGCTGCCGACGGCGACCGATCTGGACGACCCGGACGGCTTCGTGCACCGCGAGCACCTCGACTTCTCCGAGCTCGACAAGATGCTCGGCGAGGCGGCCAAGGGTGACGGCACCGAGGACGGGGACGCCGACAAGTGAGCCTGTACGACGACGCGGTCCTCGTCCTGAAGGGGTACGAGGACCAGCCCGAGCTGCGTGACGTCTATCTGGACCACCTGGAGCGGCACCCCGACGGCATGTACAAGCCGTGCGGGGCGGGGCACCTGACGTCCAGCGCGCTGGTGATCGACCCCTCGCGGGGGCGGGTGCTGCTGACCCTGCACAAGAAGCTGGGCATGTGGCTGCAGATGGGCGGTCACTGCGAGGAGGGCGACGCGACGCTGGAGGAGGCCGCGCTGCGCGAGGCGGCGGAGGAGTCCGGCATCGCCTCGGGTCTCACCCTGCTGCCGGGCGGTCCGGTGCGGCTGGACCGGCACGCGATCCCGGCGCCCTGCCACTGGCACCTGGACGTGCAGTACGCGGCGCTGGCGCCGGCGGACGCGGTGGCGGAGATCAGCGACGAGTCGCTGGACCTGCGCTGGTTCGCGTACGACGAGGTCGCGGGGGTCGCCGACACGTCGGTGGTCGCGCTGCTGGACGCCGTGCTGGCGCGGTCGGCGTAGGCGGGGAACGCGGGAGGGGGCGGTCGCCGCGGCGGCCGCCCCCTCCCCCTGTGCCCGTCCGCTCAGTTCCAGGCGTTGTTCTGGTTCTGGGCGTGGGCGCCGTGCTGTCCGGCACCGAACTGGGCGGCGATGCCCTGGCCGATGGCGGCGTGCTGCGGGGGCATGACCTCGCTGGGCTGGACCAGCGCGAAGCCCTGGCCGAGGAAGCTGAGCTCCCAGCCCTCGCCGGTGCTCCCGCGCCGGCGGCGGACGCTGGAGCTGGTCGTCTGCGCCTGCATCTGGACGCGCAGCCCGGTGGACCAGGCGACGATCGCGTCCGCGTCGACGCTGACGTACTTCTCGGGCGTGACCTGCATCATCAGCGGCTGGCCGGAGGTCATCAGGGCGACCTTGCCGCGGCCGGAGATGTTGAGCTGGTACTTGCCGGTGCCGGAGACGCCGTACTGGCTGTCGACGGCGATGACCTCGGTGTGGAGGGTCGAGTCGAGCGCCAGGACGTAGGAGCTGTCCACGGTGAGGCCCTCCTGCTCGACCTCGACGATGTGGACGTACTGGGCGAGGTTGGCGAAGTAGACCGTGCCCTGGCCGGAGCAGCGCATCAGGTCGAGGCCCTCGCCGGTGCGGGCCTGGGCCCGCCGCTGGCTCGGGGTCTTGTACTCGCCGTCGAAGTCGACGAGTCCCTGGTACGCGACCATGGCGCCCTTGCGGGCGAGGACGTCGTCCTGGCCGGTGAGGCTGACCCGCAGCAGCTGCGGGTTCTGGACGACGTACCGCTCCTGGCTCTGCTGCTCGGCGTGGTTGAAAAGCGGGCTCTGCATGGTGTGTTCTCGCTCCCCCTCAGCCCCGGACCCGCAGGCGGTCGGTGCTGTCCTCGCTCGGCTGTACGACGACGATGCCCTGGCCCGAGAAGGCCATCTGGAATGCCTCGCCGCTGCCCCGCCCGATGAGGGAGGACGCCTTGAAGCTGCGCTTGCCCTTGACCTTGAGCGTCGGCGACCAGGCGACGAGCGCGTCGGGGTCGACGTAGGTCTCGTCCTCGCCGCGGCCGCAGTCGACGACGATCGGCGTGCCGCGCGAGGTGAGCGCGACCCAGCCGGTGCCGGCGATCTCCACGTTGAACAGGCCCTGGCCGGCGAACTTGGCGAGCCCCTTGACCCGCTCGACGCCCCACTGGAGGTGGGCGTCGAAGGCGAGCAGGTTGGTGCCGTTGACGGAGATCGCGTCGTTCTGCAGGTTGATCACGACCACGTCGGCGCCGTAGTCGGCGAGGTAGAGCAGTCCGTCGCCGGAGCACTTCATGATCGGCGCGCCCTCGCCGGTGGCCCACTGCTGGGCGACCTGGCGGACGGCGGGCGGGTTGGGCTCGTAGGTGATGAAGCCCTCGTAGGCGACCATCGAGCCGGTCCGGGCGTACAGGTCCTGGCCGGAGGCCATGGCGACCCGCAGCATGGTGCGGCCGTGGTTCTCCATCCGGGCCGCGACGGGGGTCGGGGCGTAGCCCGCGAGTTGCTGGTTCATGACTTCGGGCTCCCTCAGACCTCGTAGGGCTGGACGACGATGAAGTTGCCGGGGGCGCCCCGGAACTGCAGGTTGACGGTCTCCCCGCTGTGGCCGGGGTAGGCGTTGCGGCGGAGCCGCACCTGGCTGGAGAGGATGACCTGGGACGCGGACGACCAGGCGACGACGGCCTGGCAGTCGGCGAAGGTGGTCGGCGTGACGGGCAGCACGACGGGGACGCCGTGGGTCTTCACGACGACCGTTCCGGTGCCCTGGAACTGCATGGTGAACAGGGCGCCGCCGGGGATGCCGTGGCCCTCGATGCGACGGACCTCGTACTGGAGGGACTCGTCGAACGCGAGCACGTTCTCCGCGGAGACGCAGATGCCGTCGCCCTGGAGCTCGATCGGGTGCAGGTGGGCACCCTCCTCGGCGAGGAAGACCTGGCCGCGGCCGGTGCAGCGCATCAGCTGCATCTCCTGGCCGGTGGCGTTGCCGACGATGCGGCCGGCGAAGCCCGCGCCCTTGTAACCGAAGTCGACCTTGCCCTGGTACATGACCATGGAGCCCTGGCGGGCGAGGACGGGCACGCCGCCCATGGCGAGGTCGACCCGCATGAGCTGCTGGTTCTGCGGCGCCCAGCGGGCGCCGGTGGCGGTCTCCTTGTACGGCGCGAGCGCCGAGGCGAGCCCGGCACCCGTCGCCGGGACGCCCTGGGGGACGCCTGCGGGCTGCTGGCCGTAGCCGGGAGGCTGCTGGCCGTACCCCGGGGGCTGCTGCCCGTACGGGGCGGGGGCGGGCTGGCCGTAGGGAGGCGTCTGCGGGGGCTGGCCCTGGCCGGGGTACGGGCCGGGGGCCTGTCCCGGGACCTGGCCGTACTGCGGCGGCTGCCCGTACTGCGGCTGCTGCGGCTGCCCGTAGGGGGCGGGGGCCGGCGCGGGCGGCGGGACGGGGGACGGCGCCAGCGGCGCGACCATCGTCGGCGCCGTGTGGACCGGCTGCCCGGGGGCGGGCGGCACGGGCGCCTGCGGCGCACCGAAGGCGGGTGCGGGGGCCGGTGCCTGCGCGGGCGCGCCGAACGCCGGCGGCGCCGCGGACTGCGGCGGCGGGGCGAACCCGGGGGCGGCGCCCTGGGGCTGCTGGGCCGCGGGCTCCTCCTCGGCGACCTCGCCGCCGAAGTTCCGCAGCAGCGCGTCCAGGCCGCCGTCGAAGCCCTGGCCGACGGCGGCGAACCGCCAGACGTCCTTGAGGTAGAAGTCGCCGAGCATCACCGCGCGCTCGGTGGAGAACTCCGCGCCGGTGAACGCGTACCGGGCGACCTCCTCGCCGCCGGCGACGATCCGCAGGTGGCCGGGGCCGACCTGGGACATCTGGCCGGCGCCGTCGATCGTCGCGGTGAACGACAGCTTGTGGATGTGCGCGGGGATGCGGTCGAGCGTGACGCGGAAGGACTCGGTGTCACCGGACTGCGCCCCGAGCAGCTGGACGGACTCCTCGGGCGTCTTCGGCTGGTTGAAGAAGACGAAGTAGCGGTCGTCCGAGAGCCGCTCGTCG
This sequence comes from Streptomyces sp. NPDC104202, assembly GCF_055584185.1. Taxonomy (NCBI): domain Bacteria; kingdom Bacillati; phylum Actinomycetota; class Actinomycetes; order Kitasatosporales; family Streptomycetaceae; genus Streptomyces; species Streptomyces sp. NPDC104202. The sequence continues at coordinate 148,254 of NZ_JBVJMN010000011.1, forward strand.
GCGTCCAGGCCGAAGCAGCTGATGTCGAAGGTGAGTCCGGGTGCCGCGATCTGCACACCGACGTACAGATCGGTCCCCGCGGTCAGATCACTGATCTTGGCCTTGTGGCCGCGTTGGAATTCCCTGGCCATGCGTAACGACCGTCCCCCATCCCGAATGGCGAATGCTCGCGCCAGGCTAACGGCTGACCACGACATTGAGACAGGGCGGGTCGTTTTCGGTACGGAATCGGGAAACACGCTCACACGTGCGTACCGCCGTCGTCACTCCTCGCGTGCGGCGGGGAGGTGCGGCAGCCGCCCGGCCGCGGCGACGCCCTCCAGATAGCCGCGCGCCCGCTCGGTGCGGGGGTAGGACTCCAGGAGCCGCCAGAAGTCCGGGCCGTGGCCGGGGACGAGGAGATGGGCCAGCTCGTGCAGCAGGACGTAGTCGACGACGTACTCGGGCATGCCCTGGAGGCGGTGGGAGAGCCGGATGCTGCCCTCCGAGGGGGTGCAGGAGCCCCAGCGGGTGTTCTGGTTCGTGACCCAGCGGACGGAGCGCGGCCGGGCCCGGCCGCCGAAGTACTGCTCCGAGAGGTGCAGGGCGCGCTCGGTCAGCTCCTGGTCGCCGAGGACGCCGCGGCTCTCCTGGGCGGCCAGCTTGTCCAGCATCACGCCGACCCAGCGCCGCTCCTCGGCCTCCGACATCCGGGCCGGGATGAGCACGATCGTCCGGTCGCCCTCGCGGTACGCCGACACGGTCCTGCTCCGCCGGGCGCTTCTGCGCACCTCGACCGCGCTCGTCCCCGCACCGCGGGGCTGGTGGGTGGTCACGCTGCGCTGTGGGTCGCCGGGCACGGCCCCGACGTTACCCGCTGGGGGCGCTGTAAGTCCCGCCCCCGGAGTGGTTTCGGGGAGAGTTCCGACACCTTGGCGTCCCATTCGAATGACTAATCCCCCGGCCTGTGGACAACTTTCGGCGACCGTCACGGCGGCGGGGCATTCTCGCCTCGGGACGGCGAAAGCGCCGTTGTCGATCATGAAATGGGATCAGGGGCGGGGGCGGAAATGCATCCGATGGTGAAACCGGCGCTGCGGCGGGCCTGGCGGACCCTGCAGAGCGTGCAGTTCGGGGTCACCCCCGCCCACGCGGTGGTCCTCGGTCCCGTCGGCGCGGACTCGGGGGCGGTGCTCGGACTGCTCGACGGCACCCGCGGGACCGAGCGGCTGCGGACCGAGGCCCGGGCGCTCGGCCTGCCCGACGGGCACCTGGAGGCGCTCCTCGGCCGGCTGGAGGCGGCCGGGCTCCTCGCGGACGCCGGCACCGGGCGGCCCGGCCGGGCGGGCCCCGCCGCGGGCGCGGTGGACCATGCCCTCGACCCGCTCCGCGCCGACCTGGCCGCCCTGTCGGTGGTCCACCCCGGGCCCGGGCAGGCGGCCCGGGCCCTCGCGGCCCGGCGCGCGCACCGGGTCCAGGTCCGGGGCGCCGGGCGGGTGGGGGCGACGGTGGCGGCCCTGCTCGCCGCGGCCGGCGTGGGTGGGGTCGAGGTGCTGGACTCCGGCCGCGTCGAGCCCTGGGAGACGGCCCCCGGCGGCCTGCCCGCCGAGGCCGTGGGCGAGCGCCGCGCGACGGCCGCCCGCCGTCTGGTCGGGCGCTGGACGCGGCCCGCGGCCCGCACCGCTCCGCCGGGGGCGCGGGGCGGTGTCGGGGGTGACGGGGGCCGGAGCGGTGGCCTTTCACTCGTGGTGGTGACCCCGCGGGACGGGCTGGGGGCGTACGTCCCCGATCCCCTGCCGGCCGAACCGTGGATCGCCACCGGCACCCCCCATCTGTACGCGGGGGTCCTGGAGGCGACGGGGGTCGTGGGGCCGCTCGTGCTGCCGGGCGGCACGGCCTGCGCACGGTGTCTCCAGGAGGGGCGGACCGACCGGGAGCCGGTCTGGCCCCGGCTGCTCGCCCAGTGGCGCTCCGGCGCCCCGCACGCGCTGCCCGCCTGCGACCTGGGCCTGGCGACAGCGGTGGCGGGGCTGGCCGCGGCGCACGCCCTGGCCTTCCTTGACGGCGGTCTCCCCGCGAGCACGGACACCCGCTGGGAGGTGTCCGCGCCGTCGCTGGAGTGGCGGGCGGAGCGGCTGGAACCCCATCCGGCCTGCCCCTGCGGGGCGGCGGGAGGAGCGGAGGGGGAGCGCGCCTCGGCGGGCGCGGGGACGCACGACACAATGGCGGGGTAACGGCCCTGCGCGGCACGGCAGTCTGGGTTTTGGAGGGGCGTATGTCTGATCTTCCCCGGAAGGCGGTCACCCGGACCGCCAAGTTGGCCGCGTTGCCCTTGGGCTTCGCGGGCCGGGCCACCTGGGGTCTGGGCAAGCGGATCGGCGGGAGATCGGCGGAGCTCGTCGCCCGCGAGCTCCAGCAGCGCACGGCCGAGCAGCTGTTCAAGGTGCTCGGCGAGCTGAAGGGCGGGGCGATGAAGTTCGGGCAGGCGCTGTCCGTCTTCGAGTCGGCCCTCCCCGAGGAGGTCGCCGGACCGTACCGGGCGGCGCTGACCAAGCTCCAGGACGCGGCGCCGCCGATGCCGACCCGCACGGTGCACACCGTCCTGGAGGAGCGGCTCGGCGCCGAGTGGCGCGAGCTGTTCCTGGAGTTCGAGGACAAGCCGGCGGCGGCCGCCTCGATCGGCCAGGTGCACCGGGCCGTCTGGCACGACGGCCGCGAGGTCGCGGTGAAGGTCCAGTACCCGGGGGCCGGGGAGGCCCTGCTCTCCGACCTGGCGCAGCTGAGCCGCTTCGCCCGGCTCCTCGGTCCGCTGATCCCTGGGATGGACATCAAGCCGCTGATCAGCGAGATGCGGGACCGGGTCGCCGAGGAGCTGGACTACGGCCTGGAGGCGGAGGCCCAGCAGAGGCACGCGGAGGAGTTCGCGGACGATCCGGGCGTCGTGGTGCCGGCGGTGGTGCACCGGGCGGAGCAGGTCCTCGTCACCGAGTGGATGGACGGCGTCCCGCTGGCGGAGGTGATCGCGGACGGCACGGAGGCCCAGCGGGACCGGGCGGGCCAGCTGCTGGCCCGCTTCCTCTTCTCCGGCCCCGCCCGCACCGGCCTGCTGCACGCCGACCCGCACCCGGGGAACTTCCGGCTGCTGCCCGGCGCCGACGAGGACGGCGGGCCGGAGAGCTGGCGGCTCGGGGTCCTCGACTTCGGCACCGTGGACCGGCTGCCGGGAGGGCTGCCGGAGACGATCGGCACCTGTCTGCGGACGACGCTCGCCGGCGACGCCGAGACGGTCTACCGGCTGTTGCGCGGGGAGGGCTTCGTCAAGGAGTCCGTGGTCCTCGACCCGGACGCGGTCCTGGAGTACCTGCTGCCGATCATCGAACCGGCCGAGGTGGAGTCCTTCCGGTTCAGCCGGGGCTGGATGCGCGCGCAGGCGGCCCGGATCGCCGACCCCCGCTCCCCCGCCCACCAGTTGGGCAAGCAGCTGAACCTGCCCCCCTCCTACCTGCTGATACACCGGGTGACGCTCAGCACCATCGGTGTGCTCTGCCAGCTCCACGCGACCGTCCGGCTGCGCGAGGAACTGGAGGAGTGGCTGCCCGGCTTCGGCGAACCCGAGGCCGGCCCCGAACCCGATCGCGAAGCAGACGCCGGCCCCGCCCCCGACCCCAGCCTCGGCCCCGAAGCCGGCCCCGAGCCGTCCTAGGCGGAGTCGGCCGGCTTGTGCCAGACGAGGCTGTACCGCCAGAAGAGGCGGCGGCGCAGCCGGGCGCCGGGGAGGACCCGCCGGGCGGCGAGGGTGATCTCGGCGAGGCTCTCCTCGGCCTCCCGGGTCGCGGCGGTCATCGCGAGTGGCCGGGGCGCCGGACGGCCCCGGCTCCGGAACACTCCGGTGGCCGCGTTCAGCGGGACCGAGAGAAGGCCGAGGAGGTGGTCGGCGGCGGTGGCGGGGCGGGCGAGGCCCAGGACGACCAGGGTGCCGCCGGGGGCCGACCGGTCCCGGAGCCGCTCCAGGGCGGGGACGAGCGGCAGGTGGTGGAGGGTCGCGACGCAGGTGACCGCCGCGTAGGCGCCGTCGTCCCCGCTGTCGGCGAGGGCGTCCTCGACGGCGAAGGTCACCGGGGAGGCCGGGTCGGTCAGCTCGCGGGCACGGGCGACGATCGCGGGGTCGGCATCGACGGCCCGCACGGTGCGGGCGCGGCGGGCGAGGAGCCGGGCCAGGTCACCCGTTCCGCAGCCGACGTCGAGGGCCCGCTCGGGGCGGGCGGGCAGCTGCCGCAGGATCCACCGGTGGTAGTGGGCGTTGTGGTCCCACGGGTGGGCGGCGTTGAGGCGTTCGAGTGCGCGCAGGACGCCGTCCGTCAGGGTGGCCATCCCGCGAGTGGACCACACGGGCCGCGCGGGTCACCACCAGGAGGAGTCGAGACGGCCCTCGATGGCGCGGATGTTGTCCCGGGCGCACTCCTCGCAGAAGTACGTCCGCCGGCCGTTCTCCACCGAACAGGTCCAGGTCAGCGGCAGGGTGTCGGCGGTCTTGCCACAGCGCGCACAGGCGAGGCGCTCCTCGGGGGTACGGGCGTCGTTCACCCTGGTGACGATAGCCCCGGCGGGGCACCGCCGCCCGGACAACGCACCGGGGGGGGGGGGGGGGGGTGGGGGGGGGAGGGGGGGGGGGGGAGGGGGGGGGGGGGGGGGGCTGTT